>CAYXXQ010000058.1:5211-12774 GCA_964469075.1 uncultured Rhodobacter sp. | reverse complement strand
ATCAATGAACTTCTGCCGTGGAAATACCCCGACGTGTGATCGGGACATCGCTTACGTTGTAGAATGTGATCCACTCGCTGATGACCCGTTCGGCCACAAAACCATCTGTCAATTCGTGCAGGTATGCTGACCAAAGTCAGACACTGCCGCTGGGCGAAGGATCAAGTTGGCAAAGTCGCGCATGACATAACCACAGGCAATGTGCAGACACGCGATGAGCACGACGCAGAGCAGGCTGTGCTGGGGGTTCCTACGTTTGGCGATGCACTGGAACAATACATCGAACACCGCACGCAGCCACCGATCCCGACTATGGCCAGCATGCCGCCAGAACGCCGCCCGAAGAATTGTTGGTTTTTTCTATTCTGTCTCGTGCAATCCTCGACCTGTTCGGCAGCGTCGGCCTGACCCGTTGAAACCACCGGCCAATGCAGACGAGGCGATCCGAACGAGCGGTGTCATTTGGCAAGTGCGGCCCCCTCAGACAGCGCGGACAGCTTGGCATAGGCAATAGACGGGTCAATTGCACCGAAGCCTGCGAAAGTGCCGAACCCACAATCCGAACCGGCAATCACCCGGTCTCTCCCAACAATATCGGTAAAATTGTCAATTCGTTGCGCCACCAGTTGCGGGTGTTCTACGAAATTTGTGGTCGTATCGACGACGCCCGGCACCAGCACTTTGTCGTCGGGAATCTCGACTTTACGATCTCGAAATACTGTCCACTCATGTGCGTGGCGTGGGTTAGAAGTTTCAAACAAAACGTAGCGGGACTTCGTCGACATCAGTGTCGAGAACACCTTATCCATGCCGATATCACAGCAATGCGGACCTTCGTAATTCCCCCAGCAAATGTGCACTCGAACGCGGTCTTGCGGAACATTTTGAAGCGCGTGGTTCAGGGCTTCCACATGCAGGTTGGCAACTTTAAGAAATTCACTGTCCGAGAGCTCAGAGAACAGCATGTGACGCGACAAGGCAAGGTCGGGGCAGTCAAGTTGCAGTTCCAGACCGGCGGCGACAATGGTTTCGTATTCGTCCTTCATCACATCGGCAAGGGCGGCCAGATATACCTCGCGGGATTTATAGAAATCGTTCTGTAAGAACAACGAGATAACGCCGGGACTGGCCGCATTCATAAAGCCACGCTTGGCCCCGTTTTCAGCCATTGCGGACTTCAGGTTTGCGATGTCTTTTTCAAGTTCCCCCAGGCCTTTGGACCGCACTTCACCCGTGCACATCGGGCGGGTATATTGGGGCGTGCCGCCATCGTCGGCCAGCCGTTCAAGGAAGCTTGGGAACATTTTCAAGTCGGCGGGTGCGTTGCGGGGGCTGTCACCAGAAAAGCCGGTGTAGCGATCCTTCACATAAGTGGCATAAGAAATTTTTGAGGTCTCGCCGTCGCTTACAATGTCGATCCCGGCTTTAACCTGTTTAGCGACAGTTTCAGACACGGCTGTCGTCATGCAAGCGTCAAATGCGGCCTGATCAAACGGTTGTTCGTTTTCGCGGGCAAAAATGAAATCGACCACTTCCTGCGTTCGGGGCAATGAGCCCACATGAGTTGTTAGCACTTTCGCCATTTTACATCCTTACACCTATGAACATCAGGCGCACATACGAATGTATGTACGCCCCTAATTGTCTTCTAACTGGCCCAGGTCGCACCAGCGGGATCGTCGGTCGAGCGAATGCGATACAGGCTGGCCTCGCCTGTCATACTTGGCTCAATCGCGTGCATCACTCCCGGCGGAACGGCACAAGTGTCACCCGGATTAAGCGCGGTCGTGCCTCCGTCCCAAGTGAATTTCCAATGACCGCGCATCGGCATCAGAATTTCGTGCTGCTCGGTGGCATACATATCTGCGGGAATGGACCCGCGTGTCAGGAAATCAACGTCAAAGCCCGGCCTGTCTTTTAACAGGGCGTCTGAGCCGATGACTTTCGCCGGCTTGCTGGCGGCCAGCGCCATCAAATCCCAATACCGGGCGACATAGTCACGGACTACTGCCTCGACCGGGACTTCTGGAAATGCAGCCATTTCCTCTTCGGTCAGCAACGGCATCGGGTTCACGTTATGAGGGAGTTTTTCACCGGCCTTGGTGTCATAAATCACACCGTTCTCACCCAAAACCAAACCGTGCTCTTTGGCTTCTTCAATGACGTGTGGCGCCCACGTAACACCGCCGCCTGCGTCGTCGCCACCAAGGACCGCCATGATCATTCCATAGTCGGTGCCAACATTTTCAAAGCCGCGGAAAATGCCGGTGGGGATGTTGAAAATATCACCCTCATTGGCAATGAACTCACCAGCCGTGCCGTAGCGACCCCAGAAAAACCGCCACTTGCCCTTAAGCACAAAGAAGACTTCGGCGGTGGTGTGGCTGTGCATCGAATTTTTGCATCTTGGTGGCTGACCCGCAGCACCTATGTTAAAGCCCGGCGTTTCGCGGATATGCACATGCTGATGCGGGCTTTCCGTGACGCCCGCGCCAATAATTGTGAAGTTTTCCTTTTGATCCGAACCCGGCGTGTGGGCGTCGATAAAGGCCGTGCGGCAAGGTTTCAGATCGCCATAGCGAACAATGCGTTGTTCCATTTCTTCGGGGGTCATGTCTTTGGTCCTTGTGTATGTTCTGAGTGTGCGGTGCCAAAAATAGCGCCGTCACCCCGACGGACGCAGGTTCAGACGCTGGGCGCGCAATGACTGGCGGACGGCATGAAACCGCCGCTGGTCATGGGACTGATGTAAACCCAGCGGCAAAATCTGAATTTGAGTGTTGTGCCGCATTCAAACCTCACCGGTCTTTAGAAGGATTTGTTTCCAGATTGCGGTTTCGTCAAACAGCACCCATTCACGGCGCAGCCCCCAAGGACCGAACTCGGCATGACTAGCGCCCATAATATATACGTCAGCCCCAGTCGGGACACCAAAGCTGCCCCAGCCTTCATGCTTGCCGTGCAAGCTCCAACGCAAGGCGGCGCGGGGCGGCATCATTGGGTCTTCACGACCGATCTGATGATCTATGGTGAATTTGGCGTTCGGAAAGCTTGCGCGCAGACCCATCCAAAACTTGTCTGCGCCGTCATGGCTAAGTGCTGACATGCCGCCGGGGTATTCCAGATTTGCGGCGCGGTCATATTCCGACGGGATCACGGTGAAATCGGCGTTCATAATCCGCCTCATAATATCAGCGTATTTCTCGCCCCATTCGTTGTCATTGCCGTGGCCTGTGTACGGTCCAGGCTTGTCCATTTCCGGGGTGAAAGGGCGGATGCAGAGTTCAGGCCCCCCTTCCTGTTTGATCAGATCGCGCGCATACTCTTTTGGGTCCCATCCCAATTGCCGCACGATGGCACCTTGATCGCGGATCAGCCATTCGTCATTGATCTGATTGTTGATCGCATGACAGTCGGCAATGATCCGATAGTTTAGTTTCTTGCCTGACGGCGCCCCATAGATACCTGAGTGGCTATGGGTGGCTGTCGTGTGCAAGCGGTGGGATGACAACATGCCTGTTTCTGGCGTACCAGACCAGATAACGTCCTCGCCAAACAGCGTGCGGTCAGGAAATTCTGCCAAGGTCGCCATAGTCGCGGCAATGACGTCCTGATTGCCAACCACAAAAGACCCCGGTGAGCGCACAGGAATGTCTGCTGAATAATAATCGTGCAGCGTTGAGATACCTCGATCTTCCCATATTTCTTTGGTTATGCCAATTATATAGTCGGGAAAGTCTTTAAATTTGGGGTCAAAACCCTTCATGTCTTCCATCCATCCGGTATGCGGGCTGAGCCGCGAATTATCAGGGGGCTGTCAATTTCAACATGCCGTGACGGGGCAGTTCGGTCTTTAATTTTTGCCAGCAGAATATCTACTGTTTCTGCCACCATTCGATTGGCTGGCTGGCGAACAGTCGTCAGGTCATAAGCAGGCCACGCAGCGGTTGGCACGTCGTCATATCCGATGACCGAGACGTCTTGGGGTATCTTCAATCCAAGTTCAAATCGCAGCGTGTCCATGACCGCAAAAGCCATATGATCATTGCCGACAAACAAAGCTTCGGGTGGATCACCTGCAAACATCTCGCGCGTGGCTTGCGCGGCTTGTTCCATAGCAAAATTGCCAACACCTCTTGCGTGAAGTTCAATGCCGTCTTCAACAAGTCTGGCGGTAAAGCCAGCTTCCCGGTCGCGTTGAGTTGAAGCCCCTTCCCAACCGGCGATATAGCCAATTTTACGCGCGCCACCGGCCAGCAGAAATTCTGCTGCTTTGCGCCCACCTGCAACATTGTCGGACATGACTGTGGACATGGCCGGATCATCCTGACCGCGGTTAAACAGCACCATCGGCACACCCGCCGCCTGACAGCGCTTTGACAGATCGGATGAGAGCGCGACCGAGGCAGCGACAATGCCATCCACTTGATAATCAAGGATTTCATCGACCACATCGTCTATGTTTCCAGCGGTGTTACCCGCCATAAACATCAACACATGGTAACCTTTCTCCTGCAGCGCCTTGGATAACTTCTCAAGCGCCTCGGGGTAGAAATGGTTATCGAGATACGCAACGACCAGACCGATAATCCGGGACTTGCCAGACACCATTGCGCGGGCCAGCGAATTGGGCCGATACCCAAGTTCGTCTGAGGCCTTCCTGACCTTGTCGATTGTCTTTTGCGAGGCCGAGGCGCCGGGTGTGAACACGCGACTGACTGCGGATTGGGAAACGCCAGCGCGCGCAGCGACTTCGGCAGAGGTTACGCGGGTGTTCATATCAGGCGACTCCGATTGGATATGGAACCATGCCTGGCACACGCGCCTTATTGAATTCGCACATGCGGGCAAGAACATCTATGCCAAGCTGCGCATAAGCATCCAGCAGGTCAACAAGCACCCAGTTTTCTCGGATCAATCCGTCTTCCAACCGCCAGAAATCTAACGAACGCAAAGTGATCATCTGACTGGTTGGTGGCAATCCCAGCCAACCACCCGCAGAAACGGCCTGTTTCATGTTGGGCCAGCCTGTGACAGCTGCGTAATTACCGTCGCCGTAGAAGTGAAAACTAACTTCGTCATTGTGCTGACCGCGATCGGGCATGGCATTCAGAAACGGTATCTGATGCCAATTGCGAAAGCCCGCGATGCCACGGCACGTGCCGATACCCGATGGGCCGTACCAATTCATGCGTGGATGCCAAAAACGCGACATCTCCATCACTTCCGGACCACCTTGCGACGGATGGCGGATCATATGTGACAGCATTTTAATGATCAGAGCACAAGAGGCCGCGCTTTGCGTGCTGTCGCGTGGCTGTGGGGACAGGCCGTCTTGTGTTGCTGGACCAGGAACGCGGCTTTCGCGCCCAAGGGATGGCGCCATTGGCCAGGCGCCCGCTTGCATCATCAATTCGGGAATATCCCAAAGCGCCTGAACCTCGACAACTCTGTCGCCTTCGACGCGGTAGAACTCGTGAAACCGCATATGAACCAGATGACCCGTTGGGGGAATATCAAGCCACGGAGCGGCAAAGGTTCCGGTATAATGTCCAGCGCACCCAACCCAATGCTCCCCCGCTTCAGTCACGCCGGACGTCACGATGAAATCCCGACGTTCTAGATCCGGAATCGCCGCAAACAATGGTGCATAGCACTTATCATAAAGCGCTTCGGGCCCCACCATATCGCCTAAAGGATGTGCCATATGGATAATCGCGTTGGCCGCGAATGCAGCCCGCAAAGCATCGTGAACAGAGCTTTCGGAAAAGTCATACATCGCAGCCCGCAAAGGCGCGATCAGGGACTTATTCCGAAAGGATTTATCCATTACTCGGCAGCCTCACCATAAGGCACATTTTGACCGCCATACCGCCGGACCCGCAAGTTGCACTGTTCTGCGTGACCGACAAATCCTTCAAGCAGGCAAAGGCGCGATCCGTATGCTCCGATCTTGGCGGCAGCTTCATCCGTTGTGATACGCTGGTAGGAATGGGTTTTGAGGTATTTTCCAACCCACAATCCGCCGGTATATCGACCGGCCTTTTGCGTAGGCAATGTGTGGTTGGTCCCGATCACCTTGTCACCGTTCGCAACATTTGTCCGCGCGCCAAGGAACAACGCGCCGTAGCAGGTCATGTTATCCAGGAACCAGTCGTCGCGATCGGTCATTACCTGTACGTGTTCCGAGGCAATGTCGTCAGCGACGGCAAGCATCTCGTCATAGGTGTCGCACAAGATGACTTCACCATAATCCTGCCAACTGACCCGGGCAGTTCCAGCCGTTGGCAGGATTTCGAGAATTCGGTCAATTTCGGACAGTGTTTCGTTGGCCAGTTTGGACGAATTGGTCACTAAAACCGCGGGGGAGTTATACCCGTGTTCAGCTTGCCCAAGCAGATCGGTTGCGCAGATTTCCGCATCGACGGTGTCGTCGGCAATCACCATCGTTTCCGTCGGACCCGCAAACAGATCAATACCAACACGACCAAAAAGCTGGCGTTTGGCCTCAGCGACGAAAGCGTTGCCAGGGCCGACCAATAGGTGCACCGGGTCAATGGTTTCCGTTCCGATGGCCATTGCGCCAACCGCCTGAATTCCGCCAAGAACGTAAATCTCGTGGGCACCACCAAGATGCATCGCCGCGATCACAGCAGGGTTAGGTTCACCGTTGAAAGGTGGGGTGCAGGCAATGATGCGCGGCACACCAGCAACCGAAGCCGTTGCGACTGACATATGGGCCGAGGCGACCATCGGGAATTTGCCGCCGGGCACATAGCAGCCCACCGATTGAACCGGAATGTTTTTGTGACCAAGGATCACGCCGGGCATAGTTTCGATTTCGATATCGAGCATCGAACCCCGTTGGGCCTGGGCAAAATTGCGCACCTGCGCTTGCGCGAATTTCAGGTCTTCCATATCGCGTGGTAAAACCTTGGCGATGATCTCGGCGATTTCTTCGTCGGACAGGCGGTAAGTTGGCCGATCGTAATTGTCGAACTTCACCGCCAGATCGTGAACTGCGCTGTCACCTCGCGCTTCGATGTCTTTCAGTGTGGCGGCAACGACCGCCGCCGTTTTCGCGTCATCCTCAGCGCGGGCGGCGTCGGATTTTCCCCGTTTCAGGTATTCGATTGTCATAGCCTTATCCTTGATTGTCTGGCCAAGGGGCAATTCTTTCGCCCCTGTCAAAGCTTTCCCAGCCTTCGCCGCCAAACAGATCAACACCCAATTGCGCGGCGACATGGGCGAAATCCACGTTTACCCAGTTATCATTAATCTTGCCGTCGACGACTTTCCAGAAATCCATATAGCGAATTTCGATGCGTTTTCCCGTTGGCGCGATGCCCAGAAATTCACCAGAATGTGTCGCTTCCTGTCGGCCAAAGGCGGCCGCCCATTCGCCCATATAAAGGCGGGCCTCGTCAATGCAGGTCTTGTCGGAAAACGCAGCCTGAAACGGGCGTTGCCAATTGTCCTGAAATTCCTTGAGCCCGTTTTTTGTACCGCAACCCTGATTGCCCATCCAGCGGAAGTTTACGGTGAAAAACTCGCCTATATCCG
>CAYXXQ010000058.1:0-5201 GCA_964469075.1 uncultured Rhodobacter sp. | reverse complement strand
TCACCGCGCGGGTCTCATCGGTTTTGGACATGTCCGTGTCGCGGGTTAAAACCGCCTGTTCTGGCCGGGAACCTTTCATGAAGTATCTTTCTGCAAAACTAATGTCAGGTTGGTGTCGACTGAAATCATCCTTTGACCGCCCCAGCGGTCAAGCCACTGACGATCTGGCGTTGAAAGAACATGACCAATACGAATAGAGGGGCAGTGGCGGACACTACAGCTGCCACTGCAAACATCACGTTGCCTTCTTCGAAGGTCGACCCCAAAAAGCCATATATTGCGGGCACCATCGTGCGGTTACCTTCGCTCAGTAACATCGAGGTGACAGCAAAATCGTTATACGCCAACAGAAAACTGAACAGCCCTGTGGTGATAACACCCGGCCACATGACAGGAATAATAACGTGACGAAAAGCCTGAAATTGGGTGCAGCCATCAACCTTGGCGCTTTCGTCAAGATCTTTTGGGATGTTCAGAAAAAAGCTATGCAACATCCAAAGGGTGAAGGGCTGGTTGATCGCCACCAAGACTATGATTGTCGTTGGCAGATGCCCCCAGAGGTTCCATTGAAAGAACGGTAAAAGATACCCTGATACCAGCGTGATATGCGGCATCGCCCGAAAGACCAAAGCGATCATCAACAGCCAGAACGCATAATTCTGCCCAGACCGCGCAAGTGCATAGCCACCCAGCGTTCCAAGTGTCAGCGAAATCACAACTGTGAAGAAAACGATGACCAGCGTGTTAAGCGCGGCCCGCCAGAATTCTTCCTGTATCCAGGCGCCTTCGTATCCCGCACCAGTAAACGGTCCGCCGGTTTCGATAACTGTCCGTGTACCCGACAATGCATAGCGCCAATCGGCCTTGGAAAAGAAATCCCCCTGGACTTTAAATGACCCCCAAAGCGTCCACAGGAACGGAAACGAAGCGATAACGATCCAGACAAGAACCATCGTTGTCGATATCACCATCAACGTGCGGGTCGACGAATTTGCTTGGCCAGCCATCAGACAGTCTTCCCCTTGAAATCACGCCATGTGCGGATCAGGACAGGCATCAGCAAAATCGCTACGCCAATCACTGTCAAAACCGAGGTGGCCGATGCCGAATTGAACTGCATTGCGTCACCGCGCAGGTCACGAAAGATGATGTAGGACAGCGACGTGGCATTCGCTTCGGCCGAGAACCCGACAATCGGTTCAAACACCCGGAAATTATCCATAAGCTGAATCAGTGCAATGAAAACGACCAAAGGCATCAGATGTGGAATGACAACATAGCGTACCTGCTGAAATCGATTGGCGCCATCCAATTGCGCGGCCTCCAGCGAGTCGGTATTGACGGTCTGAAGGCCCGCGTAAAACACAACGAATGCAAACGGTGCCGAGTGCCAGATACCGTAAATGAAAAGCGTCACCCAGGTCAGCGTGGGCGAGGCTTTTAACGACAGTTCGGGATCGTCAAAAATCCACTGCAAGCTTTTTCCGATTACACCTTGTGCGTCGATCATCCAGAACAGGATCAGCGATCCAATCAGCGGCGTTACGATCATTGGCAGCAGCGACACGAATATGGTCGGGCCCTTCAAAGAGGGCGTGATCCGGTTGACGCCAAGGGCGATCAGAAAGCCAAGTGCGATGACCATCGGTGTGACCAGAAACGTGTAGGTTAGGGTGAACGCCATCGCGCGGTAGAATGGAAGATTGTAAAGCGACGACAGGAACCCTCCGAAGGAGGTGCGACTGCTCCAGGCCAGTGCAACCTCTTCAGTTGCTAAATGCCCGCGGTCGAAATAAGTGCCAAGCCCGTTGAAACGACCAAGTGGACGATCCTCACTCAGCTTTTGGGTGGCTTCAAAATCAATTGAGGTTTCTTCTTTGCATCCAAAAGGCCCGCAGTTTTTGGTCTGAATCAGTACCTGCTCATGCTCAACATGCAGCGACTGGATCGCCACCGATACCAGCGGCAATGCAATGAATAAAATCATAGCCAGAAGCGAGGGTAAAATGAACCAAAGGAAGGTGCGATGTGTCACGACGAAAGGTGGCCTTGTTTGGATATGTGATGGGCGAAGCCGTTAGACTGGCTTCGCCCGTTAGCTTTAGTTCAAGAAGCCTTTTTCCTTGGCGGCAGCCGTGTACGCAGCTTCAACATCCGCCAGCGCTTGCTCTGCGCTTTCAGTGCCTTGCAAGAAGTCCGACAGCTCCGCACCAAGTGCTGTGTGCAAAAGCCCCATGAAGGGCAACATCGGGTACGGGCTTGCACCCATTGCTGCAGTTTCCGCAACACCAGCTGAGGCGGCACTTGGTTTGTATGCACGGCTCAGCCAGACGGCGGCATCGTTGTTGGCCATGACAACATCGTCTCTGATGCCATTCATGAGTGCCACGAAAGTCGCTTCAGCATCCGCATCACTGATATTGGTTGAAATTGTGAAGCCATCCCACCACAAGGTTGACGCGACATTGTCACCCGAAAGCGTCGGCGCACCGGCAAGCATGGTTGCAGCTACGATTTCAGCGGTCGATCCTTCATCGTCAAGAATGCCGCCCCCTCGCGAACCCCACATAGTCGCAATCGCTAACTGACCGCCTTCCCAAAGCGCCATTGTCGCGTTGGAATCGTAAGTCAGGAAATCCGGGTTGGAAAGCTCAGCCAACGCTTTCAGCATGTTAAGGGCTTCAATACCAGCGGCGTTGTTGATCGATACTTCAGCGGTTCCTGTTTGGAAGAAGTCGGCACCTGTACCCATGTACATGTTCACGAACTCTTCGCCGAGGTTCCAGCCGGTTTTTGTATTCAATGCAACCGGATAGTCCATCAAGCCAGCGGCTTTGATTTTCGCAGCAGCGGCAACGACGTCTGCATAGGTTTTAGGCGGGGCCACACCCGCGGCTTCCAGGATATCCGAACGGTAAAACAGGTGCTGTGCGTTTGCCATGAAGGCGATTGCCATGATCTTACCGCCGACCGTAATCAGTTGGTGTTGCTCAAGGCCTTGGCCATATTTTGCGACAAGATCATCCAAAGGACGGATCAGCCCATCATTCAGAAGTGGCACAATTGAACTGTTTGCTACGATGGCACTGGTATACTGAGCCGGATTTGCCGTCAGGGCAGCGACCTGAAGATCCCGGTGGTCCTTGTTGAGGTTTGCCTCAACCGTAACACCATCACCGGCACAGGCTTTAGCACCTTCAACAATTGCCTGGATCGCGGCAAATTCATTGCCGAGAATATTGACGTTACCCGCCGAGACACCACAGCCTGCATAGGCCGCCGTACCTGCCAGAACCGACATTGCGCCAGCTAGGGTCAGTTGCTTAAGAAACATGTTATCCTCCCTGTTTCTTCGTGAAGATGCGTTTTGAGCAACGCACCCAGAAATTCCCGGTCCAAACTGGGCTGGGGTTGCAGGGCGCTAGGCCCCAATTCGCTTACCAGTGCCGCCGTCAAATGGGTGGCAGATTTCTACAGGCACTTGAAATGACACCATTTCGCCAATGTTGGCGCGGTAGGATTTATCCGCTTTAACGGAAATCAGAGTACCGCCAACGCGGATGGAAACCATCGTCGCGTCGCCGAGCAATTCCATCGTGTAAATCGGTGCCGTAATCTGACCCTTACCGATCTCTGCCAAGGACGCATCTTCGGCCCGAAAACCAAGCGTGATTGCGCCATCGGCAAGATCAAATCCTGCAATCTCGACACTTTCGGTTCTGAAAGTGCCGCTTGTGACTGTACCTTCGATCAGGTTCATCGCCGGATTGCCGATGAAGCTTGCAACAAATGCGTTGGCGGGTGTGTCGTAGATTTCGACCGGAGTGCCGACCTGCTGAACGATGCCATTCTTCATGACAACGACACGATCAGCCAAGGTCATCGCTTCGATCTGGTCATGGGTGACATAGATCGTCGTGACGGCAAGCTCGTGCGACAAATTCTTGATTTGCGCCCGAGTTGACACGCGTAATTTGGCGTCGAGATTGGACAACGGCTCGTCCATCAGAAAAACCTTGGGCTTGCGAACGATGGCCCTCGCCAGCGCGACGCGCTGTCTTTGCCCGCCCGAAAGCGCTGCGGGTTTGCGGTCCAGGAATTCATCAAGTTCAACCATGCCACTTGCACGCATAACGCGGTCGTGGTGTTCGGCTTGGTCAATCCCGCGAACTTTTAGTGGAAAGCGAATGTTCTCGTAGACATTCATATTTGGATAAAGCGCGTAACTTTGGAACACCATTGCGACGTCCCGGTCTTTCGGCTCAAGATCATTCACAACTTTGCCGTCAATCAGGATTTCACCCTCGGTGGCTTCTTCAAGACCGGCGACCATGCGCATCGTCGTGGTTTTGCCACAGCCGGATGGCCCCAACAGGACCAGGAACTCACGATCCGCAATCGTCAGATTGAAATCATCAACACCGACAAAACTTCCCCACCGCTTTGAGAGGTTGCGCAATTGTATCTCAGCCATCATCCGTCCCGGCATAATCTTTTTGCATACGTCTGCAAAAGGTATACTTAGGCGCGACAATTTGGCAAGATATATTTGCAAGCGTATGCAGAATGTAAGCTAAGCAGTGGAAAAGATGGGGAACTCATGACGGATTTTCAGGCCGAAAAAGCAATTGTTCGGGACTATCACGCAGCTCTCGACGGTTCTACAGGGGAATTTTCGACCGCGTTGGCTCCCTATGTAGCCGATGATTACCTGTGGCGCGGATTTCATCCGTTCGGTGAAATAACTGGCGCTAGGGCGGTAGCAACCCGCTTTTGGCAGCCCCTGCGAACAGCGCTGAAGCACATACAGCGACGTGAGGATGTTTTCTTTGCCGGCCTGAACGAGATGGACGACAGTGCGAGCGTCTGGGTTGTTTCAATGGGCCATCTCATGGGTTTGTTTGATACATCTTGGCTGGGAATTCCACCGACCGCCAAGATGGCCTTTCTGCGCTATTGTGAATTCAATCGGATTGAAAACGGGCGCATCACCCATACGGCAATGTATTTCGATATTCCGCATTTAATGATGCAAGCTGGCCTGCAACCGTTCCCATCACAGACCGCAGCACATCTGGTGCAACCGGGACCAATGATGCATGATGGGCTGCTTTATGATGCACAAGACCCGGCAGACGGCACAAAGACACTTGCGGCCATCAATGCGATGATCTCGGATCTAGGCGAGTGGAACCACCCTT
>CAYXXQ010000057.1:0-13087 GCA_964469075.1 uncultured Rhodobacter sp. | reverse complement strand
TAACGCGTGTTTTTCTAGGTTGGCGGCATAGGGCATCGGGACGTCTTTGCCGGTGCAGTTGAGCACTGGCGCGTCGAGATAATCAAAGGCCTGGGTCATGATCGTGGCACTGAGGTGATTGCCGATTGAACACACCGGCCAACCTTCTTCGACGGTGACGCAGCGGTTGGTTTTGCGCACGCTGGCCAGCACGGTGTCATAGTCGATCGGGCGCAGCGATCTGAGGTCGATCACCTCGGCCAAAATGCCCTCTTTGGCCAGTTCGTCGGCGGCCTCCAGTGCGTATTGCATGCCGATGCCGAAGCTGACGATTGTGACGTCGTCACCGGTGCGCCAGATTCGCGCTTTGCCGAGTGGGACGGTGTAATCGTCAAGATCGGGCACTTCAAAAGAGCGGCCATAGAGGATCTCGTTTTCAAGGACGAGGACAGGGTTTGGATCGCGGATCGCGGATTTCAGCAGGCCTTTGGCGTCGGCGGCGGAATAGGGCTGCACGACCTTGAGGCCGGGAACTTGCGCATACCAGGCGGCGTAATCCTGGCTGTGTTGGGCCCCGACCCGTGCGGCGGCCCCATTTGCGCCGCGAAAGACGATGGGACAGCCCATTTGACCGCCCGACATATAAAGGGTTTTGGCGGCCGAGTTGATGATGTGGTCGATCGCCTGCATGGCGAAGTTGAAGGTCATAAACTCGACAATCGGGCGCAATCCGGCGAAGGCGGCGCCGACGGCGATGCCGGTGAAACCGTGTTCCGTGATCGGTGTGTCGATCACGCGTTTATCGCCGAATTCATCCAGCATGCCTTGAGAGATTTTGTAGGCACCTTGATATTCGGCGACCTCTTCACCCATCAGAAACACGTCTTGATCGACGCGCATTTCTTCGGACATCGCTTCGCGCAGGGCTTCGCGGACGGTGAGAGTTTTCATCTTTGTGCCGGGGGGGAAATCGGCTTCAGGCGGGGGCGGGGCAGGCGAAATTGGCTGGGCAGCGACCTTGGCCGGTGCTGCGGCGCTTTGTGGTGCTGGCGGGGCCTTGTCTGGTGCGGCAGCGGGGGAGGAAGCGGGTGTCGCTGAGGCGTCGTCGCCGTCTTCCAGCAGAACCGCGATGGCGGTGTTAACCTTGACGCCTTCAGTACCAGCGGCGATCAGCAATTTGCCGATCACGCCTTCATCGACTGCCTCAAATTCCATCGTCGCCTTATCAGTTTCAATCTCGGCCAGGATGTCGCCGCTTTGAACGTTATCGCCTTCTTCGACCAGCCATTTGGCCAATGTGCCTTCTTCCATC
Organism: uncultured Rhodobacter sp.; assembly: GCA_964469075.1. Classification (GTDB taxonomy): domain Bacteria; phylum Pseudomonadota; class Alphaproteobacteria; order Rhodobacterales; family Rhodobacteraceae; genus UBA5972. The sequence continues at coordinate 11,796 of CAYXXQ010000057.1, read as the reverse complement.
GTGGGGGACAGTGCGGGCATGAGAATATTGATTGCCATTTTAGTTTTCTCCCTCGGCAGGGGTAATCATTCCAACGATGTTGCCTTGGCCGTCTTCGACATAGGCGCATCGTCCAATTCCGGGATAATCTTGGGGCGGCAACGCCTCGGCCCCGCCATTGGACAGCGCCCAGGCATAGCGTTTGTCGCAATCGTCGACTTCAAAGGTCATCGTGCCGCCGCGCACTGCAGTGCCGGCGAGATGCGCCTGATCGGGGCGCTTCAGAACGCCGATTGTGCAGCCTTTGCCCATGCCAATATCGCGGCCTTCAGCAAGATGATATTGCATGTCTTCGGCGCCATCCATTGCATGGAAAGTCCAGTCAAACAGGCCGCCATAGTAGCTTTTGGCGTTATCGACGTCTTTCACATAAATCTCAAAATGCGGCATTATCCGGCCTCGGCATAGATGTCGGTCCACAATTCGGCAAGCTCCGGTTCCGGGCTGTCTTGGGCGAATTGTGCGCTTTCGTTGACGATGGCTTTGATGTCCTTGTCGACCGCTTTCAGCTCATCTTCGGTGGCGTGTTTGCCTTGAACCAGCAAATCACGCACATGGTCGATCGGGTCTTTTTCCGATCGGACTTTCTGGACCTCTTCACGGCTGCGGTATTTGGCCGGGTCTGACATCGAGTGGCCGCGGTAGCGGTAGGTTTTCATTTCCAGAATGTAAGGGCCTTCGCCTGCGCGGCAATGGGCGACGGCTTTTTCACCGGCTGCTTTGACAGCCAGAACATCCATGCCGTCAACCGCTTCGCCGGGGATACCAAAAGCCTGGCCGCGGGTGAAAATATCCGGGGTTGAGGTTGAGCGGCGCATCGCGGTGCCCATTGCGTATTGGTTGTTTTCAATCACGAATACGACCGGCAATTTCCAGAGGCTGGCCATATTGAAAGTTTCATAGACCTGACCCTGGTTGGCCGATCCGTCGCCGAAATAGGCGAAGCTGACATGGTCGTTGCCGCGATATCGGTTGGCAAATCCAAGGCCAGCCCCAAGGGGCACCTGTGCGCCGACAATGCCGTGGCCGCCATAGAAGTTCTTTTCGGCGGAAAACATGTGCATCGAGCCGCCTTTGCCCTTGGAATATCCGCCAGCGCGCCCGGTCAATTCGGCCATGACGCCTTTTGGATCCATGCCGCACGCCAACATATGGCCGTGATCACGGTAAGATGTGATGCGTTGATCTCCGTCCTTGGCGGTGGCTTCCAGCCCGACGACGACGGCTTCCTGACCGATGTAAAGATGGCAGAACCCGCCGATCAGCCCCATTCCGTAAAGCTGCCCGGCCTTTTCTTCGAATCGCCGGATCAGCAGCATCTCGCGGTAAAACGTGAGCAGTTCTTCTTTGGAAGTATTGGATTTATTGATCGGTTTCTTGGCGGCCATTGACCAGAATCTCCCGTTGGTGAAAAAGTAGTTTAATGCTAAACTATCTATTACACGATCCGTTTTGAAAATGCAAAAAAAAATCCCCTTGCGGGGATTGTTGCCGGAATTCTTCTGGGTTTTGGAGGATCAGCGGATCACAATTTCATCGCCACGGGCGAGGCCCAGCACCTTTCGGGCCTGCTCGTCCAGCAGGTCAAGATCAAGGTAATGATCCGACATGCGACGCGTTTTGTTTTCCATCCTGGCGACATCAAGTTTCAAGGCAGCAAGTTGGCGGGACAAGTCGTGTTCCTGGGCTTCGATTTGAATGCGCCGAAATAGACCATATTCCCCCTGGACCGCCGCAAAAGTGAAATACGCAGCGAGGGAAAACGTCGTGACAAAAAATGCCACTGCACTGACTGGTATTTTATTGCGCTTGGGATCCATAAGACTGCCTTGGGTTTGACCGCTCTGACGGCGATCTTCCTGCGAATCATCGCACAATGTGATTCGATTGTGAATCCCTAATGATTCGTTTTGCGACAATTTGACGAAAAACCTTAACGCCAGAACGCCACAACCTCGATCAACTGGGTCAGGCGACGGGTCAGTTGCAGCGGTAAATTCCAGTGAAGTACCAGCGCATCAAGCACCAGCAACGCCACAATCGCCAGGCCCAGAAACAATGCAGTCTTGTTGTCCATGTGATCCCCGGCAAGCTGGCACTGGGCCGTTGATATATTGTTTTAAAGGGAACGGCGACAGTGAATTGGGAATTCGCAAGGCCGGGGCAGGGGTTACGTGACGGTCATGGGCGGGATTTGGGGGAAGCAATTTCGCAAGATAGTCGCTAAAATGAATTGCAAAGCAAGAATGCGATTCGACGAAACTTAAGACCGACAGCAGGATCATGGACGAAATAGAACAACATCAGGCCCGGATTTTCGCCGCGCTGGACAAGATCTCGCGCATCGTTGCAGAGTCTGAAGACCGTGAGGGCGACGGGGATCGTCTGCGTGAACGCGACGCGGCCCTGATCGAAGACCTGGAAGCCACGCTGGCGGATGAGCAAGCCGATTTGGCAGCCGAACGCGCGACGATTACGGCGTTGAAGCAAAAGCTGAAGGTGGCAGAACAGGCCCTTGAAGCAGCGAAGGCCAGCAGTGAAGCGGCTGACGCTGACAAGGCTGAGGCTATGCGCGCGGCTGAAGCGCGGCACGCGTCGTTGGAAAGCCGCCTTTCGGAAGTTGAAGCGGCACTTGCAATGGCGACGCAGAAATCAGCGACCAGTGAGGATGAGCGCAAGGCGGCCTTGGCGACTAGGGCAACCCTTGAAGGCAAGCTGCAAGTGGTCGAACAGGCGCGCGATGCAGCAGACGCCGCCCGGAACGAGGCTGAAATTGCACGCGATGAAGCCGAAAGCGCACGCGAACTGGCGGAGCAATCGCTGGAAGATCAGGCCGCTAGGGTAGCTGAAATCGGGCAGGAAGCCCTGACGGCGCTTGAGGCCAAAATCGCCCGATTGAACGAACGGATTGAGACCCAGGACTTGCAGTTCAAGCGTTTGAAAGACGCCAACACTCAGTTGCGGGAAAGCAACGGCGTGCTGCGGGACCGCAACAGTGCGATGCTGCCGGATGCAGAGGCGATCAATCAGTCAATGCAGGCAGAACTTGAATCACTGCGCTCGACCCGGGTTGCGGATGTGACCGAGATGGACACGATCCTGGAAGAACTGAAACCGCTGGTAGAAGGGAAAATCCATGCCTGAAGTGGAAATCCATATCGGTGGCCGTGTGTTCCAGGTGGCCTGCCAGGAGGGTGAGGAGCGGTTTTTGCAATCCGCCGCCAGCCTGTTGGACAATGAAGCGCAGTCGCTGGCAGACGCGCTTGGCCGGGTGCCGGAAAGCCGGATGTTGTTGATGGCGGGCCTGATGCTGGCCGATAAAACCGCCGGGCTTGAGGAAGAACTGCGCGCCGTTGAACGCAAGCTGGCCGAACAAAACCGCAATGCCGAAGGGCGGCCTGCAACGCCGACCCTGACCCCAACCTTGGTGCCGACCCCCGCGGCTGTGCCGGAAAAGATCGAGGTGCGGGTTGAAGTGCCGGTGATCCCGAAAGAGGTGATCGCGGCGTTCGCACAGATCGCCGACCGGGCCGAAGGCGTTGCCAGTCAGGTTGAAGACGCGGCAGTCAGTTGATCCGACGCAAAGGTTGCATTTTCAGCGTGGTAAAACCGCCGTCGCTTCGATCTCGACCTTGGCCTGATCTTCGATCAATCCAGCGACTTGCACCATCGCCATCGCCGGGAAATGCCGACCCATCCGGGTGCGGTAAACGGCGCCCATGTCTTTCAGGCGCGCCAGATATTCCTGTTTGTCGGTGATATACCAAGTCATCCGCACGATATGTTCCGGGCCGCCGTCGGCCTCGGCCAACACTTCCAGGATATTCGCCAGGGTCTGATCGACCTGGCCGACGAAATCATCGGTTTCAAACTTCTGCTGCCCATTCCAGCCGATATGTCCGCCCAGAAACACCAGCCGCCCCTCGGCCAACACGCCATTGGCGTATCCGATGGCGGGTTTCCAGTTGCTTGGATGTAGCAATTCATGGGCATATTTCCGTGTCATATCAACCTCCTATCAGGTGTTTTTCATCCTGTCACGGACGGCGTCTGGCCAGGGGGTGGATTTTCCGCTGGCCATATCGACTTGCACCAAAGTCGTGTCAGCGGTGAGACGCGCGGCGCCTTCGCAAGCGCTGGTAATCTGGAAATTGACACTGCTTTTTCCGATGCGAACGGCGGTCAGGGTGAAGGTCAGCAGGTCTTCCAGAAAGCTGGGGGCGTGAAATTCAACCGTGATTTTTGCGGTCGGCACACCGCGACGATCAGTGAAATGCATCGGTTTGAAACTGTAGCCGATATGGGTGCGAAAATACTCTTCAATCACCGAATTGATCATCTCAAAATAGCGTGGATAGAACACGATGCCTGCCGGGTCGCAATGCTGGAATTCGACCAAACGCGTGGTTTGCCAGCTCATAAATCTGTCCTGACATGCCAGAGTTCAGGGAACAGTTCAACCGACAGCATCCGGCTGAGGTAGTTGACCCCGCTGGTGCCACCGGTGCCGCGCTTAAAGCCGATGATGCGTTCAACTGTGGTCAGATGATTGAACCGCCAGCGGCGAAAATAGTCTTCAAAATCAACAAGTTTCTCGGCCAACTCATAAAGTTCCCAGTGAGTTTCAGGGGCTTGGTAAACCTGTTTCCAGGCGGCTTGAACCCCCTCATCTGGGCTGTGGGTTTGGCTGATATCGCGCTCAAGAACCTGCGCCGGGATGGTGATGCCGCGTCGGCTTAGCAGGCGTAGCGCCTCGTCGTAAAGGCTGGGGCGGGTCAGTTCGGCTTGCAGTAACGCCAGCAATTCCGGGCGGTGTTCATGCGGTTTTAACATCGCGTGATTGCGGTTGCCGATAGTGTATTCGATCAGCCGATATTGATGCGACTGAAAGCCGGAGGACTGGCCAAGTGCATCGCGAAATCGGGTGTATTCGCTGGGGGTCATCGTGCGCAAAACGTCCCAGGCGGAATTCAACTGTTCAAATATCCGCGCCACCCGCGACAACATTTTGAACGCGGGTTGCAGATTGTCGGATTTCAGCGCGTCGCGTGCGGCGGCAACTTCATGCAGGGCCAGTTTCATCCACAATTCCGACGTCTGGTGCTGGATGATGAAAAGCATTTCGTCATGCGCATCGCTACGTAAAGTTTGCGCTGTAAGTATCTGATCTATATGCAAGTAATCGCCATAGGACATGCGCCCGTCAAATGACATGACGGCACCGTCTTTTTCCGGATCCAGGCTCATGTAACGCGGCCTTTGACTTTGTATTCCGGCTGATCCCACAGATCATTTGTGATCACATCTTCCAGAATGCCTACTGCCGCCATGACATCGGCCACGTCAATATAAAGCGGGGTGAAGCCAAAACGCATGATGTCAGGGGCACGGAAATCGCCGATCACGCCGCGCGCGATCAGGGCCTGAATGGCAGCAAACCCTTCCTTGAAATGGAACGAAACCTGACTGCCGCGCTGCTTTCCGGCGCGTGGGCCGGCCAGCGTCAGGGCAGGGCAGCGGGCCTCAACCTCGGCAATGAAAAGGTCGCACAGGGCGATGGATGTCGCCCGCACGTCCTGCATGTCGGCCATGTCCCAGATATCAAGTGCGGCCTCCAGCGACTTCAGCGCGATCACCGGCGGGGTGCCAACGCGCATCCGTTCGATGCCCGAACCGGGTCGGTAGTCCAGATCAAAGGCAAACGGCGCTTCATGGCCCAACCAACCCGACAGGGCCGGGCGCACCTTGTCCGAATGGCGTGGTGCGACATAAATGAAAGCTGGCGCGCCGGGACCACCGTTAAGGTATTTGTAACTGCACCCGACCGCGAAATCGGCGTTGCATCCTGCCAGATCGACCGGGGTCGCGCCCGCCGTATGGGCCAGATCCCAGACCGTGACCACGCCCGCTGCATGGGCCTTGGCGGTCAGCGCCTTCATGTCATGCAGTCGCCCACTGCGGTAATCAACCTCGGTCAGCATTAAAACCGCGACCTCATCGGTGATGTTGTCAGCCACGTCTTCTGGGGCAACCACCCGCAATTCATAGCCGCGATCCAGCGATTTCAACAGACCCTGCGCCATGTAAAGATCGGACGGGAAATTGCCGCTGTCTGACAGCACAACCTTGCGATCCGGCACCATTTCCAGCGCGGCCGCCAGCGCCTGATAAACCTTGATCGACAGCGTGTCGCCCATCACCACATGGCCGGGCTCCGCCCCGATCAGCCGCCCGATCCGATCGCCAACTTCGGTCGCTAGGGCCATCCATCCGGCCTGGTTCCAGCCGGTGATCAACAACTTCCCCCATTCGTCAACCATCATCGAACTGACGCGGTCGGGGGCCGCCAATGGCAACGGGCCAAGTGAGTTGCCATCAAGGTAAATCATCCCCTTGGGCAGATGGAACATGGTCTTGGTTTTTGCGAAATCTGTCATGGTGTTACGAGCTTTCCTTCAGCCGGAACCGCTGGACCTTGCCGGTCTGGGTTTTGGGCAATTCCTTGATAAATCTGATCGAACGCGGGTATTTGTAGGGCGCGATCACCGCCTTCACATGGTCCTGCAACTGCTTGATGGTTTCAGCGGTTTCCGGCACGCCGACTTCCAGCACGATATGGGCCTCAACGATCATACCGCGGGCGTCATCTGGGGCGCCGACGACGCCGCATTCAACCACAAATTCATGCGACAGCAGGGCCGCCTCAACCTCCGGTCCGGCGATGTTGTACCCGGCGGACACGATCATATCGTCGTTTCGTGCGGCGAAGTGGAAATAGCCGTCCGCGTCACGCAGGAAGGTGTCGCCGGTGATGTTCCAGCCATCGCGTACATAGTCCTTTTGCCGGTCGTCATTCAGATACCGACAGCCGGTCGGGCCGCGCACCGCCAGACGACCGGGCGTCCCATCAGGCAACGCGTTCATGTCGTCGTCAACGATCTTGGCCTCATAGCCCGTGACCGGTTTGCCGGTGCAGGCGGGCTTGCTGTCGCCAAAGCGGTTGGTGATGAAAATGTGCAACATTTCGGTCGCGCCAATGCCGTCCAGCATGGGCTTGCCGGTCTTTTTCAGCCATTCGTCATAAACCGGCGCGGGCAGGGTTTCGCCCGCCGAAACCGCGCAGCGCAGGCTGGACAGATCGGCCCCTTCATCCATCGCCCGCATCATCACACGGTAAGCAGTGGGGGCGGTGAAACAAATGGTCGCCTTATAGGTTTCGATAATCTCGATCATATTGGGCGGGCTTGCTGTTTCCAGCAGCGTTGCGGTCGCGCCAAACCGCAGCGGAAACACCGCCAGACCGCCAAGGCCAAAGGTGAAAGCCAGCGGTGGGGAGCCGACGAAAACATCCTCTGGCGTCACGCCCAAAACTTCGCGCGCATAGCCGTCCGCGATGATCAGCAGGTCGCGGTGAAAATGCATTGTTGCCTTCGGTTTGCCCGTGGTGCCCGAGGTAAACCCAAGCAGTGCCACATCATCGCGCCCGGTACGTACGGCTGCGAATTTCACAGATTTTGACAAGGCCATGCGGTCAAGTTCCGCGTCATGATTGGCGGTGCCGTCAAAAGAAACGATTATTTTCAGGTACTTGCTGTCCTTGCCGCAGGCGACGATTTCATCCATCATCCGGCTGTCACAAAGGGCAAATTCAACCTCGGCAATGTCCACAATCTGGCTAAGTTCCCCGGCCCGCAGCATCGGCATGGTGTTGATCACCACCGCCCCGGCCTTGGTCGCGGCCAGCCAGCAAGCGACCATCGCCGGGTTGTTGGCACTGCGGATCAAGACCCGGTTGCCCGGCTTCACGCCATAATCCTCAACCAGCGCATGCGCCAGTTTGTTGGTCCAGTCTGACAGTTCCTTATAGGTGCGCTGCCGGCCATTGCCGATCAGCGCCGTGTGGTCGCCAAAGCCTTTGTCGACCATTGCATCAGTCAGGGCGACGCCGACATTCATGTGTTCGGGATAGGGGAAATCCTCCAGCAGGAAATCCGGCAACTGATCCGCAAAGGGCAGATTGTCCCGCGTGAACGTGTCCACATGCGCACTTGGTCCGAGGGTCATGCCATAGCTCCCAAAACTTGTCGCGCGATCACGACTTTTTGCACATCCGAAGCACCTTCATAGATCCGCAAAGCACGGATTTCGCGGTAAAGGCTTTCCACGATCTCGCCCTTGCGCACCCCGTCGCCACCATGAATTTGCACTGCTTTATCAATGACTTCCTGGGCCTTGTCGGTGGCATATAGCTTTGCCATTGCGGCCTCGCGGCTGACGCGCGGCGCGCCCATATCCTTGGTCCAGGCGGCGCGGTAGATCAGCAAAGCGGCGGCATCAATATCCACCGCCATTTCGGCAATATGCCCCTGCACCATCTGCAAATCCGCCAAGGGTGCGCCCTGAACTTGCCGCGTGGTGGCGCGTTTCAGGGTCTCGTCCAGCGCGCGGCGGGCAAAGCCAAGGGCGGCAGCGCCGACGGTGGATCGAAACACATCCAGAACCGACATCGCGATGCGAAACCCCTGGCCCGAGGCGCCGATCAGGGCGCTGTGGGGCAGGGCCATTTCGGTAAATTTCAGCCGCGCCAGCGGATGCGGCGCGATGGTTTCCAGACGCTCGACGATATCAAGGCCGGGCGTGTCGGCGGGCACTAAAAACGCCGACAATCCCCGCGCGCCGGGGGCATCATCGGTGCGGGTAAAGACGATATAGACGTCGGCGATGCCGCCGTTTGATATCCAGGTTTTTTCGCCGTTCAGAACGTAATAGTCGCCAACCTTCACCGCCGTTGTGGCGATATTGGCCACGTCCGAACCGCTGGCCGGTTCCGTCAGCGCGAAGGCTGACAACGCCTCTCCATTGCGGGTTTTTTCCAGCCATTCGCGCTGTGTTTCGCTGCCAAACAGCGACACCGCCCCCATGCCAAGCCCTTGCATTGCAAAGGAAAAGTCCGCCAGCCCGTCATGGCGCGCCAAAGTCTCGCGGATCAAACACAGGCTGCGCACATCCAACGCCTCGCCTTCGCCGGCACCGGAATGGCGCAGGAAACCGGCCTTGCCGAGATCGGCCACCAGCGCCTTGCAGGCGGCATCAGTGTCACAGTGATCAACCGGCAAATGGGCTGCGCACCAGTTTTCAAGCGCCGCTGACAACGCGCGGTGGCGGTCCTCAAAAAACGGCCATGTCAGGAAAGTTCTATCAGACATCAATTCCCCTCAAACACTGGTTTTTCCTTCGCAACAAACGCCTTATAAGCGCGCACGAAATCTTCGGTCTGCATGCAGATCGCCTGGGCCTGGGCCTCAGCCTCGATCGCCTGATCGGGCGTCATGTTCCATTCATGCGCCAGCTGCGTCTTGGTGATGCAATTGGCAAATGTCGGTCCGGCAGCGATCTTATGCGCCAGTTTCAAGGCCGCAGCCTCCAGCGCCTCGACCGGATGCAGTGCGTTGTAATAGCCCCAGGCCAACCCCTCATCCGCCGACATCGACCGGCCCAGATACAGTAATTCCGATGCCCGCCCCTGGCCGATAATCCGGGGCAGGATCGCGCAGGCCCCCATGTCACATCCCGCAAGCCCGACACGGTTGAACAGAAACGCGGTCTTGGCTGCAGGGGTCGCCAGACGCAAATCGCTGGCCATCGTAATGATCGCCCCGGCCCCAACAGCCACGCCATCCACTGCCGAGATGATCGGCTTGCCGCAGTTCAGCATCGCCTTGACCAGATCGCCGGTCATGCGGGTGAATTTCAACAAATCCACCATATCCATCGCCACCAGCGGGCCGATTATGTCATGCACATCGCCGCCGGAGCAGAAATTTCCGCCATTGGGCGCGAACACCACCGCATGCACATCATCGGCATAAACCAGATCGCGGAAGGTGTCACGCAACTCGGCATAGCTGTCAAAGGTCAGCGGGTTTTTGCGGTCTGGATTGTCCAGACGGATCACCGCAACTGCGCCATCCATCTGCCATTTGAAATGTTTCGGTGTCAGACCGGCCATCTGGCTCATCACGTCAATTCCCTTACTTTGGCAAGCGTTTCAATGGCTTGCGCGATTTCTGTGTCGTCAAGATCGGCCAGCAATTCGCTGACCCAGCCTTCATGCACCTGCGCCATGTCGGCAAATTCGGCGGCGCCTCTGGGGGTCAGGCGCACCAATGTCGCGCGTCGATCTCCCTTGATCGACACCCGCACCACCAGCCCGTCGCTGACCAGCCGGTCGATGATGCCTGTGACATTGCCATTAGATACCATCAGTTCGGCTGACAGTTCCGACATTTTCAACCCTGTGCCTGATTTGTGCAGCATCGCCATCACGTCAAACCGGGGCAGGGTGGTGTCAAACTCCCGCCGCAGCCGGTCGCGGATGTCGTTTTCGACGTGTTTGGTGGCCTTCAACAATTGCAGCCAGAAACGCAAGCGGCGCTTGGAGGCGTCCCCGTCAATTTGCGCAGCCGGCCGTATCATCAGACCTGACCCCCGGCGATTTCAATCGTCTGGCCGTTGATCGAGCTTGATCCCGGCCCGCAAATCCAACTGGCCGCAGCCGCAACCTCATCGACCTCAACCAGTTTCTGATGCCGGTTGGAACTGCTCATCGTGGCTTCGGCCTCTTCTCGCGACAGGCCTGAGCGGTTCATGATCAGCTCGGTATTGCGTTCCACAATCGGGGTGCGCACATAGCCGGGGCAGATGGCGTTCGCGGTGATGCCCTTGCCCATAAATTCTTCCGAGATCACCCGCGTCAGCCCGATCACCCCATGTTTGCTGGCCGAATAGGCGGCACCGTAACTTAGTCCTTTCAGCCCGGCGATGGAGCTGATGACGATAATCCGGCCCCAGCCTTTTTCCAGCATCCCCGGCACCACCTCGCGGCAGGTCAGGAACACGCCGTCCAGATTGGTTGTCATGATCTTGCGCCAAAACTCAAGCGAGGTGCGCGCAAAGGGCGAGGTTTCGGCGATCCCGGCATTGGCCACATGAATATCAACCGGTCCGCGCGCCTGAAGGGCCTCGGCGGTGCCGTCAACGACGCTGGCCTCATCGGTCACATCCATCACCAGCGGAAAGATCCCAGAGGCCTTGGCACAGGTCGCTTCCAACGCCTCGCGCCGCCGCCCGGTGATGGTGACAGTCGCCCCCTCAGCCGCCAGCGCCAGCGCAATGGCTTCGCCAATGCCGGTGCCGCCGCCGGTGATCAGGGCATGCCGCCCCTGATGAATGCTCATACCCGTATCTCCCTTTCGCGCTCCTTAAGGCGGAACAATTGATCGCGCCCGTTCAGGTAGGGATCGGGCCAGATTTCAGCCGTATCACCCAGATCGGCGGCGGCGTGCAATGTCCAGTATGGGTCAGCCAGATGCGGCCTTGCAAGACAGACCAGATCGGCGCGCCCCGCCATCAGGATCGAATTGGCGTGATCGGGTTCATAAATATTGCCGACCGCCATCGTTTTCAGACCGGCCTCGTTACGGATCCGATCGGAAAACGGTGTCTGGAACATCCGGCCATAGACCGGCTGACCATCGGTCGTGGTCTGCCCGGCGCTGACGTCGATGATATCGGCCCCGGCCGCAGAAAACGCCTTGGCAATCTCAACCGCCTCCTCCGGGGTGACACCGGCCTCGCCCACCCAGTCATTGGCGGAAATCCTGACCGACATCGGCTTGCCCGCAGGCCAGGCAGCGCGCATGGCACGGAACACTTCCAGCGGATAGCGCAGCCGGTTTTCCAGGCTGCCGCCGTATT
>CAYXXQ010000056.1:0-13118 GCA_964469075.1 uncultured Rhodobacter sp. | reverse complement strand
CGGCATGTAATTGTCGATGCCGATGAAATCGATATTCGGATCGGCCCAAAGCGCATCCAGATGAAACAACACATCGCCCGACCCGTCCTGCGGGTGATAGCCGAAATATTCCGACCAATCGGCCGCATAGCCGATCTTCACATCCGGCCCCAGTATACTGCGCACATCCGCCGCCAGCGACTTCAGCCCGTCCACAAACGGAAACACCGCCGGTCCAGACCTGATCTGCGTCAGCCCCCGCAACTCCGACCCAATACAGAACGAGGCGACCCCACCCGCCGCAGCACATAAATGCGCATAATGCAAGATGAACCGCCGATAGGACCATTCCTGCGGCCCGCTATAAATGATCCCCTGCGGCGTCTGGCTGAAATCCCCGGCCGCAGCCGCACCAAAGAACGTCGCAACCTCATCCGCTGCCAACGCAGTCTGATCCGGCGACCCAACCTGCCCCGGTGCCTTTGACAGCGTAATCCGCCCCCTCCAGGGCAAGGCAGGCTGGCCCAATTCACCGTTAAACGGGTTTTCCAGCGTATTGCCATCCGGCACATCCATCAGAATGAACGGGTAAAACATCACTTCCTGCCCGCCGCCCTTGATCGCAGCAATCGCCTCAAGCACCGCCAAATCCGCCGGGGTGCCCCCAAATATCGGGCGATCCTCAAGGCGGCTCACGGCCACAGCCCCGGCCCGCCCTTGCCCCGACACACTCCAGGGCATTTCCGCGCCATCAACTTCGACCTGCTCCACCCTTGGCACCATCGAACAACTGTCGCAGCGAAGATCATCGCCAAACCACGTCACCACCAACGAGACCGAGGCACATTCCCCCAACTCGCCCCGCATATCATCAAGCGAGGTTTCCAGATCACTCTTGCCGCTCTGGCTGTTGATATTGGCCGACTGGTTCACACCAGGCCCATGCTGATAATGCACCGGCGTCGTCGCCAGACTGTACTCACCCGTGCCGGGGATCAGCGCCACCCCCTTGATCAACTGCGCCGGATCGCTGCCGCCATCTTTAGGCTGCGCGCGGCGAAAAATCTCAAAACTGAACTGCGGCACCCGATTGCCAAACCGCCCCAGATCCAGATCTTCAAACACCACATAAGCCGTGCCGCGAAAGGCCGGAACTTCCCCGGCCCCTTCCACCGCCTCGATCTTCGGATCGGGCAATTGCGTCTCGTCACCGGGGTAAAACCGCAGATTAAAGTCGTCTTTACCAACCTGCACTCCGTCAGCCCAGATCCGTCCCAGACGCGTCACGACGCCTTCGCCCAGCGCAATCGCCAGGCTGACGGAATAGCTGTACTGACTGCTGGCTGCGCGACTGCCGCCACCGCCCTTGCCCGACCCTCCGGTTGTCACAACCTCTTCCTTGAAACGCGAGGCCCAGATCACCTGGCCGCCAACCCGGACGCGGCCAAACACCTTCTGCACCGCATCGCCTTCGCTGGCGCCGGACAGATGAAACCGTTCGATCCGCCCGGTCGGAACCGCTTCAGACCCTTGCCCCAGAATTTGCTGGTCGATCAATCGACCCACCGTTGCCCCGACCGCACGCCCGATGATTGCCGACGACAATCCCAAAACCGATCCGCCCACCGCGCCGCCAATAGACGCGCCCAGCGCTGATAAAACCAAAGTGGCCATCAGACCCCCCGTTATGAAAATTTATGCTTCAGGAAATTCAAACCGCGCCACGATTCGGCGCGCCCAAGGCTGTGACAGCGGGCTTTCAACCACTCCATGCCGAGAATAGGCATGGACAAAACTCGGGGCCGACCCCATGCGTGCCGCGATCCCAAGATGCTTGGCGACACTTTTGGGATGCATGCGAAACAGCAAAACATCCCCTGCCGCATGGCATCCCGGACGTTTTTCCACCATATGCCGCAAGGCTGCCCGCCACAGCAATTCCTCGCCCGCAGGTTCCGCCCAATCCTGGGTATAGGCCGGCACCAGTTCAGGCTCCCGCCCATACAGCCCCCGCCACAGACCACGCAAAAGGCCCAGACAATCCGTCCCCGCACCCTTGACCGAGGCCTGATGCAAATAGGGCGTGCCAATCCAGCCCCGCGCCAAATGCAGCACCTCGTCACCGATCATGACAAGCTGCCGCCATCGTTCACCCCGGCCCGCACCGGATAGGACATTGCCCAGTCCTCACCCGGAATATTCGGAAAACCCCGATAATTCAAAAGGTTGTGAAACTTCAGGCGACAGGTCTCAACCCGCTTGTCACAACCCGCCTGCAAGCGCACCAAATCCCCCGGTACGACCGGCAGCGCCAGATCCTGCCACAGCCGCATCTCCCGCGCACCGTCGCGAAACCGATCCGCGCGGATCATCGCCACCAGCCCTTCGGCCGGTCCGGTCAACACCCGCAAGACGCCGCCTTCAAACCACCGCAGATCAAACCCGCTCAGCGTTTCAAAGCGAAACCGGTTCACCCCGCCCTCGCCTTCAATCGGCACATCCGTGAAATACCCGACCTCGCCAAGATCAAACTCACAGCCAGCATCCCCCAAAACCGCCGCACATTTGCGGTGATAGGCCCGGCCCTGCACCTGGTTCATCGCTTCAGCCAGTCCGCGCAACTCGGCCTCAAACATGCCGCCCGATCGTCGTATCTCCCCGACCGAGCCTTGAAACTGCAAAATCCGCTCAGCAGGGTTGGCCCAGTTGACCAACCAGGCCTTAATGACCGCCCCGTCATAGCGCCCGGCCCGAATATCGTCCTCCGTCAGACCATCCGCGCGCAAGGCCCCGACCGCGTTGGAATTGTCCACACTCAACCCGGTTGACGATTGCACCGCCGCCGCATCAAGGCCCGAGCGGGCCTGAAAATCCACGTCCTCAAATCGCAAATCCCGGTCGTGATCGGTAAACCCCATCACCAACCCATCCTTGCGGGTCAACTGCCAACATCGGCACAAACTCGTCGCTCCTGACGCCAGATGTGCGCTCAATCCCTCACCCAGATCGCGCATTAGACCCGGACCTCAACCACTGGCACTGTCGGGATCTCGCCTGCTGAAAAGCTCTGCAACGACATTTCCAGCCGATCCGTGTCAAACCGCACCGGCACGTCAAATTCAAATCCGGCCGTGATCTCAACCCCCTGATCCGGGATATCGACAAAACTGATGATCCCTGTCGCCGCATCGACATCAAAATGCACCGTTTCAACCAGCTGATCATCGGCCACCGACACCAAGATCGTGCCCGCAACCGGCTTGGTGATTAGCCGCGTATAGGCCTCTTCACCTGACCGGTACGACTTGGAGAGCTGAAACTCCCGCGTCTGCCCGTCGCCCGTGCCGATGATCTGATCCTTAAATCCCGGCACCCCTGAAGGCTGGGTCGATTTGTAATCCGTCCAGTCTTTCCAGCGAAACCCGAACAATTGCCCACGCCGCGCCTCAAAGAACGCAATCAACGTCTCGATATCGTCAAGCGAGCGCATCCCAACCCCCGCATCGTACCGCCGACGACTGTCCGCCCAGGGGCTGTTGCGCTCCTCAAATCCGTTATGCAACGTCACGATCTCGGTGCGCCGCTCCGGCCCCCCGACCGAGCCGAAACTCAGCGCCGTCGGAAATCTGATTTCATGGAAATTCATCACTGTCCTCCTGTCAGCTGTTGCGCGATGCGCGTGAAATCGCCCGGTTCATCTGGGCCGCGATTTGGGTCCGCGACCGCCGGAACCCGTCTGCATCCGGCGTCGAGATATTCATCACCACGCTCACCGCCCGGCCTCCACCGGCCGCCCGCACGCCAAGCTTGCCATCAGCCCCGCGCGACAGCGGCAAGATCGCCTCTGGCCCCGCCTCACCCATCAGGCCAAGCCCACCACGCATCGGAAATGTCGTCGCCGACGACACCACCCCGCCCTGGGCAAACGGCGTGACCTTCCCAGCCGAAAACGCCGCGCCATCCTTAAACGGCAACAGCCCGCCAATCAGGTTTTCAATCCCACCGGTGATGAAGCCACCAATTGCGTTCTGCACCGGCTTCAACGCCTGCGTCAGAGCTGAATTAACCATGCTGCGTCCCAGCGTCTTCAACGCATCCGTCAGCCGCATACCGTCAAAAACCAGCCCATCAAACGCCCGTCGCAAGCCCCAGCCTACAGATCGCGTCAAGCCGTCCACCTGCTGCCCCGCCGAGGTCATCGTCGCCTGCATCACCTGCAATTCCGCCTGAAACGCCGCCGAAACGGACTGCGCCGCCCCAATCGTTGTTTCCAGATCTCCCAATTGGGCATCCAGCGCCTGCAATTCCGCGTCATACTCCGCCATATCCGTTCCTTAGATTTTAGTCTGATCCGGAAACCGCGCCTGCAGTTCCGCCAGTCGGTTGCGATTAAGGCCGTGCGTTTCACCGCCCTCCAGCCCCAGCATCAGCAGCAATTCAGCAGGCGTCAGATCCCAGAACTCCCAAGGCCGCAGCCCCAGCCCCTGCACCCCGGCGCGCAGCAATGCCGGCCAGTCAAACCGGCTCATCACTCACCGAAAACGACAGCGCCAGCAGCCGCGCAGCAATGCGCGCCGCCCCAATCGGCCCGCCCTCAATGTCCGCTGCCAGCAGATCCGGCAGCGCCCCCTGCCAGCCGCCACCCCGCAGGCCAGCAGCCAGCAAAGCCAACAGATCACGGGTCGTGAAACCGCCGCTTTCAAACCGCTCCACCAGCGCCAGCAAGGACTGCGCTTCAAGCTCAGCCTCCAGCTCTGCCAGCGCCCCCAGGGTCAGACGCAACACATGTGCCTGCCCATCGACCACCAGCGAAACCTCGCCACGATACGGGTTCACCATCAGATCGCCGTAAAGCTCAGTGCCCCAGCCGAGGCCAGCGACAACTCATAAGACGCCTCCCCATCATGCGACCCCGCATATTCAACCGAGGTGATCTGAAAAGGCCCCTCAATGATGCCAAAATCCGGGATCACCACCTGGAAATCCGGCATTTCACCGTCAAAGAAAATCTGCCGCGCCCGCTCGTCAGTATCCGCATCGCGAAACACGCCCGAGCCACTGATCGCCGCCGACCGCACCCCGGCCCCGCCCAGCAGTTCACGCCAGCCGCCAGCACTTTCCAATGTCGTCACATCCACGCTGTCCGCATTGAAACTGATCCGCGAGGCACGCAGCCCCGCAATCGTGGTAAACGCGCCCGATCCCGTCAGATCAAGCTTGATCAGCAAATCCTTGCCTTTCTGGGCAACCATAATATTTCCTCTTCTAAATCAGTTGGTTAAATATCTTCGACCCTGGCACGAAAGCTCAGATCAATACGCCGCCCATCGGGGGATTTGCCCCGAAGTGCCCGCGCTTTCACAAATCTCAACGACACCAGATGCCCGCGCGTCAGCGCCAGATCGGCATCCACCAGTCGGTCCGACACTGCCGCCGCCACCTGTTTCGCCGCCGCAAATCCGGCCGCATCGGAAAAGACGCTGACCGTAAAATCATGCAACGCCCCCCGGGCCGAAACGTCCGATCGGTCGCGCACTCGCTCTTCCCCGATCACCACATAGGTCTGGGGCAAACTGCCTTGCGGCACCGCATCATAGACCTGCGATCCGATCAGCGCCTGAACCGCACTATCCCCGGACACCGCCGCAAACACCCCCGATTGCAGTGCAAAAGCCACGCCATAACTCATGTTGCCACCTCTTCACGGGCAAAGCATTGCAGGTAATGGCCCGGCCGATCCGCTTCAGCCACCGCCTCAATCCGGTAGATCCGGCTGCCCTCCACAAACCGCTGTCCGGGCTTTGGCCGCGAGGCACTGCCAACAGGTGCGGCCCGCACCACAACCCGCAGCGGTACACTCGCCAGGCTCACAGTCCCCGACGACCGCTCCCGCCCGGTTCCGGCCTGCATTTCCGCCCATAACTGCCCAACCGCGACCCAGCTTTCGACAAACCCACCGGCATTGTCAGACTGGCGCACCACTTCTTCCAGGGTCAGCTTTCGGCTCAGCGCGACCGGCCCTCTCATGCGCCAGCTCCAAAGATCCGCACGCTGCGATAACCTTCGATCAGCGCCATCACGCCAAAGGGCAGCAACGCATCACGGCCTTCCTCGCCCCGGCGGTTCTCATAAAAATGTGCCGCCAACAGGAACACCGCCTGCGCCAGATCCACGGGGATCTGCGCCCAGTCCGGCCCGTAGCCCGCGTCAAACTCAATCTCAACCGTGCCACCGGCCGGGATCGCTGGCAAACAACTGCCCATCGACCGCAACCGTGGCCGCTGGCTGTCTTTCTCAAGCCGATAATCATCAGCCGAAACCAGGGTATCACCGCCCTGCCGATCCACCAGCCGCAAGGCCGTCACAGCCTGCACTGGCGCCACCGGCAAACCTTGCGCATCTGCCTTCCGCCAGGCCGTCAATTGCCAGGAAAACCGGCGCGTAATCAACGCCTTGCCAATCCGCGCTTCTATCGCCGCGATGGCTGCCCGCAAATAGGCCTCCAAAACCGCATCCTCAGATCCGTCATCGGCAAACCCGGTTCCCATATGCAAATGGGCCGCAAATTCCGCCACCGGCAAAACGCCACCCGGCACCGAGGTTAATTCCACTAACATCATGTAAATCTCCATGATTTCCCGGTCCGTTCACCGGGGAAAATATCTGCGCGCACGCCCGCATCACTCGAACGGAGGGGGAGCAGCTGGACAATGCGAACGCGCGCGCAAACGACCCCCCCAATCCCAAAAGGGCCAAGGGGGTCATCGCGTCAGATCAACGGGGTTGCCCGTTAGCCCAGCGCGAATTTCAGCAGTTTGATCGCATTGAAATCGCTAACATCACCGCCCACACGCTTGGTCGCATAGAACAACACATGCGGCTTGGCGCTAAACGGATCGCGCAGAATGCGCAGGTCCGGGCGCTCAGCAATGGTGTAACCAGCATTGAAATCACCAAAGGCAATCGCAGGCGCCCAAGTGGCAATATCCGGCATATCTTCGCAGATCAGGACCGCATAGCCCATAAGACGCGCAGGCTCACCGGCGGCCAGACCATCCGACCACAAGAACCGGCCATCTGCATCTTTCATCTTGCGCACCGCACCCGCAGTTTTCGAATTCATCACGAACGACGCATTGGCGCGATAGCGCGCACCCAGCGCATAAACCAGATCAACGATCGCATCGGCCGGATTGACCGTATCAAAATCACCGTCAACACCGGTTGTGATATGCCCAAGCTCACCCCAGGCTTCCGAGCCATTGGAGGCCGAGCCATAGGTCAAAAAGCCCTTGGGCTTATCAACCCCATCCCCCGACACAAACGCCGCCCCTTCGGAGCGCGCGAATTTGTCCGCAATCCGGGTGGCAATCCAGCCCTCAACGTCAAACGCGCTGTCATCCAGCAGACGTTGCGAGGCTTTCGGCAGCGCCGACAGCTCATGCAGCGGGATCGAAATCCGGTCGATCTGCGGCGTGCCGCTTTCAGCCTGGCTGCCAGATTCAGTGGCCCACCCAGCGCCGATATCGGTGTGGTCGATCAGCACGTCAAACGCGTTGCTGTCAACATGTACCACACTGGCAACCGCCCGGATCGACGCCGCATTGCGCAGCACACCGGCCACGGTTTCAGCGGTCTGCGGGTCCACCAGATAGCCGCCTTCCGCAGAAACAGCCGTTGACATCGCCTTGCCTTCCAGCTCCAGCCCACGCATCGCATCGTCGTCGCCGCAGCGCAGATAAGACGCAAATGCCTTCTTGTGCGGCATCTCCAGATCGGCGCCCTGAGACAGGGCCGGGCGTTTTGCAATAGTCAAATTTTTGCGATCAATCATGGTCAAACGATCTTCCTGTTTTTGTAGGCGCGACTTCATATCCGCCTGAAAGTTGTTGAAATCACTCAGAAATCCAGCCAGGGCCGTTTTCACTTCCATAGCCGGGGTTGCCCCCGGCGCGGTCTCGATATCCCGCGCCTTGGTTTCGGTTTTGCTCATCAAAATGTCCTGTTAGATGAAAACTGGAACATGCCGTGCGACCCGGAGACATCCCCGGCACAACATGCTTTAACGCTGGCTAAAATCCGCCAACATGATCCTGGCTTCGGCAAACGCGTCCGCCATCTCCTGTACAAGCCCGTCAGCTTCGGCATCCGCCTTGCCCTGAACCCGTGCCTCAGGAAGCATCGGAAATGTCACTAGCGACACCTCCCACAATTCCAACTCATGCAAGAGCCGTTGGCCCTTGGCATTCTTTTCCGCCCTGACGGTGCGATAGCCGATCGACAATCCGTCAATCGCCCCGGCTTCAAGCAAAGCCATCGCTTCAGCACCCTTCTGAACGCTGTTCAGAACCCGGCCTTTGACAAACAGGCCACGGCCATCCTCGCGCACTTCGTCCCAGATGCCGATCGGCTGGCCAGGATCGTGCTGCCACAGCATTTTTACCCCTCGCCCACCGGTTTTCAGCGCCCCAAGCGAGGTCGCATACGCCCCCTTCTGCACCACATCACCGGCCTGATCCGATGCGCCAAACAAGCTGGCATACCCCGTGATCACGCCGTCCTTGCTCAGGTCGACGCCATCCTCGATACGGCAGAACTTGGTCTCAAGCCCTGCCGCAGATTTCCCATGCAACATATTGATTTCCCTTATTTCGGTGAGATATTCACAAGGGTGTAAATCCCCTGAGTCAGGATGAACCCAACCACGCCGTAAACCGCCAGCCACAGCCGCTTTTCCAGCCGCTCCAGCATGGTTTCAATCGTCAGAAGTCGCCGTTCAAGGCCGCTCCAACGCTCTTCGGTGACGCGCTCATTGGCCTCGATCCGGGCCGCCGCCGCATCAAACGGCTCATACAGAAAACGCGATCCACCGGCGCGGTTACGCTCACGCATCCGCCAGCTTTGGCAGGCCCAGAATTGCCCGCTTTTCCGCCTCGCTCAGAAACTCAGCCGAAGCCACCCGCGCCCATTGCGCCTCGCGCTCGGCAGCTAGGGCCGGCACCCCATCCAGATCCGGCGCAAGCTGTACCGCCTCACCGCTGAACCCCGCCATCCAGTTCGCCAGGCTCGCCAAAACCTTGCCCGCCAGCGGTAGCACCGTCAGACGGTAAAACGCCCGATGCGCCTCCTGATAGTTGGCGTACGTCGCATCCCCCGGAAGCCCCAGCAACATCGGCGGCACCCCAAAGGCCAGCGCAATTTCCCGCGCCGCACTTTCCTTGGTCTTCTGAAATTCCATATCCGACGGGCTGAACCCCATCGGCTTCCAGTCAAGCCCGCCTTCCAGCAGCATCGGCCGCCCGGCATTGGCCGCCCCTTGGTGATAGCTTTCCATCTCGTCCAGCAGCCGCGCATATTGATCCTGCGCCAAATGCCCCTGCCCGTCGGTGCCTTTGTAAACAATCGCCCCCGAAGGCCGCGCCGCATTGTCCAGCAAGGCCTTGGACCACCGCGACGCCGCGTTATGCACATCCAACGCCGACGCCGCCGCCTGCATCGGGCTTAACCCATAGTGATCGTCCTGCGGGTGAAACGCCCGAATATGGCAGATCGGCGCCGCCCCTCCGGTCATATCAAACCGGTGCTTGCGCCCGCCAACCTGGTATTCATAAGCCACCGGCCAGCCATCCGCGCCCGGCACCAGATGCATCCGCTCAGACCGAAGCACATGCAGCTCATAAGGCGCCCCGGTTTCACCTGCCACAGCCTCAACATAACCGTCACCGCTCAGCAGCATCTGGCCATAAAGGCTCTCCAGCAGATCAGCCCGCCCCTGCACCCCGTTCGGGCGCGCCAGCAGCGCCAACAGCGGATGCGTCTCATAGCGCCGCTCGGCATCCTGCAACACCAGGGGCAGCGCCGCCGCCGCCTCGGCAATCATCTTCACACAGCGAAACCCAACCGGATTGCCGGAAAACCCAGATCGCGTCAGCGAAACCGTGTCCCGCGCCGACCAGGCCACTCGCCCAGCGCCGTGAAACGCAATCACCGGTCCCGCGGCCGAGGCCTTGGCCTCCGGCACCTGCGCTTCCGCGCGCCTAAAAATCTTCAAAGCCATGAAATCGCTCCACCAAATCAATGAAATTTGTGTCGTTCTGCCCGGGATCACGGGCAATGAACCGCCTAAAGCCCGCGCAACCTTGGCGCGCGAAACTTCGCCGCCGCATCCAGCATCAAGTCACTTAACGCCCAAACCAGCGCATCCACCCGGTCAGGACTGCCCCGGCCTTCAAACCCGCGCGCCGTCATCTCAGCCATCTGGTCCTCAAGCTGGTTGAGGTTTGGCAAATGATGAACCCGCCCTTGCTCATACAAAGCCGCCACC
Organism: uncultured Rhodobacter sp.; assembly: GCA_964469075.1. GTDB lineage: Bacteria > Pseudomonadota > Alphaproteobacteria > Rhodobacterales > Rhodobacteraceae > UBA5972. The sequence goes on along the minus strand of CAYXXQ010000056.1, from coordinate 2,815 downwards.
GGCTCAGCCCGTGCGATCTTGCCCCGTGTCGCACGCACACCCCGGTAAGCCACCAATGGATCACTGCTGCGGATCACCGTTTCCACCAGATCGCCACCCTGGTTCACTTCGGCCACCAGCCGATCCGCACCAAACTTGTGATAGGCCGCAATCGCCGCCTCAGCCCACACCATAGGCGAGGCCGCCTCAACACTCGCATCCGCCAGAACATAAGCCCGCCAATCCGTTGGTGGACCCGCCGTCACCGCACCCACAACCAGAATGCCGCAAGCATCCGATCCCTTATGCCCGGTCACCGGCGGATCCACCGCCACCACGATCCTGTCCAACAACGGCGTTTGGGAAACCCGCGCCGCCTCAATCAAACCCGAAGGCCACAGCGTCCCGTCGGTGTCGTGCAACAACTCGCCATCCAGCTCCTGCCGCCCCAACCGTGTGCCCGCATATTTCTCCTTCACTTCAGCCAAGAAACTTTCCGCCAGAAACGCCCGATTGGCCTCGGTCGCCGCCGCAGTCTGCACCGTTGAAGACCGCGCCAGAATTTCCTTCAGCACCGCGGTGTTCTGCGGCGTTGTCGTCACCACCTGCCGCGGATGATCGCCCAGCCGCAAACCAAATTGCAGCATGTCCCAGGTCGCCCGCCCCTTCTTCCATTTCGCCAGCTCATCCACCCAAGCCGCATCAAATTGCGGACCGCGCAAACTGTCCGGGTCGTGGGCCGAAAACACCTGCGCAATCGCGCCGTTCGGCCACACCAATCGTTTGCGCGTCGCCTCCCATTTCGGGCGGCGATCAGCCGGGGAACAGGCCAGAATGCCACTGTCGCCAAACACCATCACCTCGCGCACCTGCTCGATGGTTTCCCCCACCAAAGCCACCCGCCGCGCCCGGCCCGCATCAAGCGGCCTGGCCCCCTCAACCTCGCGACGCACCCATTCAGCCCCGGCGCGGGTTTTCCCCGCCCCACGCCCACCAAGGATCACCCAGGTCTTCCAGTCACCCTCAGGTGCCAACTGATGCGGCATCGCCCAGAACTCAAACAAATAGGGCAGCGCCAGCCGCGCCTCCTCACTCAACCCCTCCAGAAACCGCGTCACCTCCGCCTGCGTCCTTGAGGCAAGCCAGGCGCCGCCCGACCTCAGCCCGGGCGACGTCAAGGTCAAGGGCGTAGCCATGCACGATTCCCGCGCGTTCGCGGTTGCGTTTTTCAAGGTCTATCTCCAAATCCAATGTGGTCTGAAAGGCCTTCCAATGGGTCCGCAGCAGCTCTGCGATTCCCTTGACCTCAGTATTGTCGCTTCCGGCAAGACGTGTTTCGGCCGCTCTCAAAGCCGCTGCCAATGTGCGATATTGATCCTGCGCCTTTCGCAACAAAGCGTCAGACGGCAACTCCCCAACGGGTGCTTGTGATGTCATATAGTCAAAGCTTTCTCATGCTCCGCACGAGTAAAAACAAGAAAAGCGACATACCCCTGAGGTGTGTCGCTTGCCCATTTCATCCAGCTTGTCACAATGTATACTTTAGAGAGTTCGATAAGTCAAGAGCTATCTTATAGGTTGTACTACTTTTTTCATCGCCGCAGCCGATAGCCCAGCCCGAGCGCAGCATATACCCTTAAATATCAATATCTTAAAGGCAATATCCGCGCACCCTAATCGCCGTTCGAAGCCTCTTCCGCCTGCCTAGCCGCTTCTTCCGCCCGGCGTTTCGCCTCGATCTTGCGCCATTCGCGGACATTTTTATTATGCTCCCCGATGGTCACCGCAAACGCATGCCCGCCAGACCCATCAGCCACAAAGAAAATAAAATCCGTACTCGCCGGATTCAGCGCCGCTTCAATCGCCGCTTTGCCAGGATTGGCGATCGGCGTCGGCGGCAAGCCTTCGATCACATAGGTGTTCCAGTCGGTTTTGGTGCGCAACTCACTTTGCCGCAACCCGCGCCCCAGATCACCCTTGCCTTTGGTCACGCCATAAATCACCGTCGGGTCCGTTTGCAGTTTCATGCCGCGGTTCAACCGGTTGATAAACACCGAGGACACCAACTCCCGTTCCGAGTTTACCCCGGTCTCCTTTTCGATAATCGACGCCAGCGTCAGCGCGTCATCCGGGGTTTCCAGTGGCAATCCATCCGCCCGCAACTCCCAGGCCTCGGTAATGATCTTATGCTGCGCCAACGTCATCCTCCGCACCAGCGAAGAAATCGTATCACCCTTAGAGATCGAATAGGTGTTCGGTGCCAAAGACCCCTCAGGCGGCTCAATCACCGTCCAGTCATCCACCAGCAACGGCTCTTCTTTCAGCCGCGCAATCACCTGAAAACTGGTTAACCCCTCAGGGATCGTCACCTGATACGCCAGCGCCCGCCCCGAGGTCACAAGCGCCAAAACATCTTCCATACTGGAATAGGCCGGGATCTTGTATTCCCCGAATTTCAACCGCTGATCGTCGCCCTTATAGCGCGCGGCAATCCGAAAAATCGTGCCGTTGGTAATCAGCCCCTTCTCTTCCAGACGCTCGGATACCGCCTGCAACCGGTCGCCAGCCTTGACTTCAAACACCACATCCTCGGTAAAGCCACCTGGTTTGTCCATTTGGGTCCCGCCCCAGGCGATCACCCCGCCCACAAGCGTCATCGCGACGATCAGCAGCGTCAGCGCATTTGAAACGAAATGCCGAACCATGCCTTAAGACCCGTCCATCTTGCCAAAAACGACCGAGGCATTGGTGCCGCCAAAGCCAAAGGAATTTGACAACGCCACATCAATCCGCCGCTTGACCGCCGCTTTCGGCGCAAGGTCAAGCTTGCTTTCAA
>CAYXXQ010000055.1:0-13448 GCA_964469075.1 uncultured Rhodobacter sp. | reverse complement strand
TGGGCTGTGTTGGGCGGGGCCGTGTTGGACGCGGGTCTACACCCTTGGATGGTTGTCTGCAATCACCCCTCAGGTCTTGCCAAATCAGCCGATATGCGGTTTTCTTCGGCGCAAAACGAATGAGCGGTCGATGCAGTATCAAAGCCTGGCGGATTTCCTGATCAAAGGCGTGGTCAAACTGGCGGACGGGCCGGTGGGCGTTTTGTTGATGGAAGACCTCAACGAAACCAACTCCACCATTCGGCACCACCTGAAGATCGGGTTTCGCAACCTGCTGGTGCTTGGGCCTGACGCGCTTGAAATCTCGCCCGAGCTGCTGGACCGGATTGACCGTGTTCAGTTTGACACGACCGCCCCAAATGCCGCTATTGATGCCGTTAACCGGCTGATCCCGGCGCTTGAAGGCCGCTGGATCTACTACGGCTTCAACACCGAATACCTGTTCTTCCCGTTTTGTGAGACCCGTACAATTGGCGAGATGACCAATTTCATCGCCGAAGAACGCCGCGATTCCGTCCTGACCTATGTGATTGACCTTTACGCCCATGACCTGTCCAAGGACGCATCCGGCGTCTCACTGACCGACGCGCATCTGGATAAATCCGGCTATTACGCCCATGCAAGGCAACGCGATGGTGAGGTACTTGACCGGCAATTGAACATGTTTGGCGGGCTCCGCTGGCGGTTTGAAGAACATATCCCGCAGGCGCGCCGAAAGATCGACCGGATCGGCCTGTTCAAAGCCTGCAAAGGCCTGGTTTTACAGGACGATCACACCTTCAACACCGATGAATACAACACCTATTCCTGCCCTTGGCACCACAACCCAACGGCTGCGATCTGCTCATTCCGCGCTGCCAAATCGCTGCGCAGCAATCCCGGATCGGCTTCGGAAATCGACAGCTTTGCCTGGCATAACTCACTGAAATTCAACTGGCATTCTCGCCAGTTACTGGATCTGGGGCTGATGGAACCGGGTCAGTGGTTCTGACCCCTTAAGCACCAATTATCAGGTTTTCCTCATCCGGATCACCACATCGACCTTGGTGATTTCCATCCCCTCAGGCACCGGCGGCAGGCTTTCAAACCGCAGGTCTTCCTTGGGCGCATCTGTCAGCAAACCGCTTTCTTCCCAGAAATAGTGCGGATGATCATCAACCCTAGTGTCAAAATAGGATTTGTTGCCATCCATCGCGACTTCGCTGACAAGCCCAGCCTCGCAAAAGGCGCGAAGGGTGTTATAGACCGTCGCCAACGAAACCCGATCACCACTATCGGCTGACATCGCATGCAGGCTTTCGGCCGTAACATGGCGATCAAGCCCGTCACCCACCAGCAATGCCGCCAGCGCCAATCGCTGCCGGGTTGGCCGCAATCCGGCCTTTTGCAACCAGGTTGATCCGCGTTCTGCAGGTGTCATGCTGTGTTCATCGCTTTGACATTCCGGGGCTTTCCCCCCTGTATTCCCGCTTTATGCAGAAAATTCAATATTCTTTACGACATTTGCCGCAGGCAGAGTTGCTATTGCAAGCGCGTCCCGGCCAATGATAGGACAAAGCGGAAAAACAGCACCGGAGTAGAGCAAAGATGTCTCAATCACAGACCAGTTTTGATTATGAGGACTTGCTGAGATGCGGCCGCGGCGAAATGTTTGGCCCGGGCAACCCGCAATTGCCGGCCCCGCCCATGCTGATGATGGACCGCATTACCGAGGTTTCCAACGACGGCGGCGCCAACGGCAAAGGTCATGTCATCGCTGAGCTCGACATCAACCCCGACCTTTGGTTTTTCCAATGTCACTTTCTGGGCGATCCGGTGATGCCCGGCTGTCTGGGTCTTGATGCGCTGTGGCAATTGACCGGTTTCAACCTCGGTTGGCGCGGCATGCTAGGCCGGGGCCGTGCCCTTGGCGTTGGCGAAGTGAAATTCACCGGCATGGTCACGCCGGAGGTGAAAACCCTGACCTATGTCGTCAATTTCACCCGCGTGATCGACCGCAAACTGAAGCTAGGGATCGCCGATGGTCAGATGCTGGCCGATGGTGAAGTCTTTTACACAACCACTGGCATGAAAGTCGGGCTTTTCACCGATTAACCAGCGTTAACCGTTCAATCTGGGGGCATGTATGCGTCGAGTCGTCATCACCGGTATCGGGATTATCTCATCCATCGGCAATAATGTGGCTGAGGTCACCTCGTCCTTGAAAGAGGGCAAATCAGGCATCATCGCGTCACCTGACATGGCCGAACACGGCTTTCGCAGCCGGGTTCACGGCATGCCGCAGATCAATCCAGCTGACCATATCGACAAACGCCAGATGCGGTTCATGGGACCGGGGGCTGCCTATAACTTCCTGGCGATGGAACAGGCAATTGCCGACAGCGGGCTTGAAGACGGCGATGTTTCCAATCCGCGCACCGGGCTTGTCATGGGCTCTGGAGGGCCATCGACATCGAATTTCTTTAACGCCCATCAGATCGTGATCGAAAAAGGCGCGCCCAAACGCATGGGGCCGTTCATGGTGACGCGCTGCATGTCGTCAACCAACTCGGCCTGCCTTGCGACTCCGTTCAAGATCAAGGGTGTGAATTACTCAATCACCTCAGCCTGCTCGACATCGGCCCATTGCATCGGCAATGGCGTCGAGCAGATCCAGTTTGACAAGCAGGACATCGTTTTTGCCGGCGGCGGCGAGGAACTTGACTGGACCCTGTCCTGCCTGTTTGACGCGATGGGCGCGATGTCATCGAAATATAACGAAACCCCCGACAAAGCCTCCCGCGCCTTTGATGCTGCGCGCGACGGGTTTGTCATTGCCGGCGGCGGTGGCGTTGTGGTTCTGGAAGAACTGGAACACGCCAAAGCGCGCGGCGCCAAAATCTATGCCGAGGTTACAGGCTACGGCGCAACTTCGGATGGCTACGACATGGTCGCCCCATCCGGCGAAGGCGGCGAACGCTCCATGCTGCTGGCAATTTCGACCATCGGCGACCGCAAAGTTGACTATATCAACGCGCACGGCACCTCGACCCCGGCTGGCGATGTGACTGAGGTAGAGGCCGTCCGCCGCGTCTTTGGTGAAGGCAGCACACCGCCGATCAGCTCAACCAAATCCCTCACCGGGCACTCCCTTGGCGCGACCGGCGTGCAGGAAGCGATCTATTCAATGCTGATGATGCAAAACGGCTTCATCGCGGCCTCGGCCAATGTCGAAACCCTCGACCCGGCGCTGAAACCCGAAGAGATCGTGACAGACCGGCGCGATAATGTAGATCTTGATACAGTTATTTCAAACAGCTTTGGCTTTGGCGGAACAAACGCCACTCTGGCGCTCAGCAAATATCACGGATAGGCAACATGGCGGATTTGATGAAAGGGAAACGCGGCCTGATCATGGGGGTCGCCAACGACAAATCCATCGCCTGGGGCATCGCCCGCGCAATGGCCGCTGAAGGGGCTGAACTTGCCTTCACCTATCAGGGCGAAGGCTTTGGCAAACGCCTGCGCCCGCTTGCTGAAACCATCGGTGCCACCATTTTGGTCGATGCCGACGTGCAGGACGACGCTTCCCTTGATCTGGCGTTTTCAACATTGGAAAAAGAATGGGGCAGCATTGACTTTCTGGTCCACGCCATCGCGTTTTCCGACAAGAACGAATTGACTGGTCGGTTCATCAATACCAGCCGCGAAAACTTTAAGACTTCGCTGGATATATCCTGCTATTCCCTGATCGAAGTCGCCCGCCGCGCAGCCCCTTTGATGAAAGACGGCGGCACAATCCTGACCCTAACATACCAGGGCTCAAACCGCGTCACCCCGTTTTACAACGTCATGGGGGTTGCCAAGGCAGCCCTTGAAAGTGCCGTGCGTTACCTTGCCAACGACCTTGGGCCCGACGGCATTCGCGTCAACGCAATCAGCCCGGGCCCGATGCGCACCCTTGCCGGGGCAGCAATTGGCGGCGCGCGCAAAACCTACCGCCAAACCCAGGAAAACGCCCCGATGCGCGCCAACGCGACCCTCGAAGCAGTCGGCGGCACAGCGGTTTACCTGGCGTCCGCCTATGGCGCCTGCACCACCGGTGAGATCATCCGCGTCGACGGCGGCTATCACGTGCTTGGCATGGCCCAGCCAGAGAACTTGTAAACTTCGCGCAGCTAAAAGACAGCGGATGCCAACCAAGCTTAGCCCCCTTGCCCCGGACGGATTTACAACCGACCGGTTGGATGTCCAGCAATGGTCTGATCGTATTACAAAGCCCGATGGCAAACGCGATCTGATTGCAGCCTTGAAGTCGATTATGACGCCAACGGTTCTTGCTGATCTTCCACCATCGATGCAATTATCCCGCGCAAAAGGTGCGATTGCCGCCTGGATTGCAGCACGCGCAGGCGAAAGCGATGTCTACACGATCAGCGAAAAAAACGGTGACCTGATCGGATTGCTGATCTTGGCGATACCGAACCCCCAAGCACCCCGTCCTGAGGTTCACCTCGGCTATCTTCTGGCCCAAACCGCCTGGGAAAACGGCTATGCGTCAGAGCTTGTTTTGTCCCTGGTCCAAACCCTGCAACATAGCACGCCCTTGCGTCTAATCGGGGGTGTAGCCAGACGAAATCCGGCCTCGGCACGGGTCTTGATCAAGGCAGGTTTTGTGTTGCAGCCCGGCCAAGCAGAGACCGAAACCGACAGCTTTGCGTTGACATTGGAGTAGCGACCGCCCCTGACAACGCGAAACCGGGTCAGGCCGCCAGCGCCTTTCAACACCCAAACTTCATTATCTGCCGCAACCCTCAATCATGGCCTTTCGCCGAAAATCGAATTGTGCAAACCTCCAAGTTAGGAGGATCCTAAATGCCCATCACCACCTGTGTCTTTGACGCTTACGGCACGCTGTTTGACGTCGCCGCCGCCGCCCGTGAGGCCGCCTCAGAACCCGGTCGCGACGCCTTTGCCACCAAATGGCAGAAGGTTGCAAATGACTGGCGCCTGAAACAACTCCAATACTCCTGGCTGCGCGCGTTGGCCGACGCCTATACCGATTTTTGGGAGGTCACTCAAAACGGCCTGGATTTCGCACTTGAAGCCAATGATCTGGCCGATGATGCCGAATTGCGCGAGCGCCTGCTGGCGCTTTACTGGCAGTTATCGGCCTATCCCGAAGTCCCGGCAATGCTGGCAGCGCTAAAAGCGCAGGGCATGAACACCGCGATCTTGTCCAACGGCTCCCCCGATATGCTGGACGGGGCGGTGCGCTCCGCCGAATTGACCGAGGTTTTGGATGACGTCTTGAGCGTGCAGGATGTCGGCATCTTCAAGCCGCATAAATCGGTCTACGATCTGGTCATGAAACGCTTTGGCTGCACCCCTGCCGAGGTTTTGTTCGTGTCGTCAAACTGCTGGGACGCCTGCGCCGCCGCTGGCAACGGCTTTTACACGGTCTGGGTCAATCGCGCGGGCGAGCCACTGGATCGCCTGCCCTGGCAACCACAGGCGCAATTGTCCGATTTGACCGACATCCCGAAGATCGCGAAAGCACAGTAATGCAGCTTTTCACCACCTCTGACGGCTTGAAACTGGCCTATACCGATGAAGGTGAGGGCACGCCAGCCCTTTGCCTCGCCGGGTTGACCCGCACCCATCATGATTTTGACGAAATGGCGGCAGCCGTTTCGGGTATCCGCTTGATCCGAATGGATTATCGCGGCCGCGGGCAATCCGAATGGGACAGCAATGCGATGAATTACTCCGCCCCCATTGAAGCGCGTGATGCTTTGGAATTGCTGGATCATCTGGGTCTTGAAAGGGCCGCGATCATCGGCACATCGCGCGGCGGGGCAATAGCGATGATTTTGGCGGCGACCGCCAAGGATCGCCTGACGGGTGTGCTGCTGAACGATGTCGGCCCAGACCTTGATCGCGCAGATTTGGGACGGATCGTCGACTATGTCGGCGTCAATCCGCCTTACAAAAACTACGATGAGGCGGCAGCACTTTATCCCTTGGCCTGCCCCGGGTTTCACAATGTCAGCCCCGATCGCTGGCGGGTTGAGGTGATGCGCCTATGGGAAGACACCGGCGCTGGCCTTGTTAACCGCTATGACCCGGCCCTGCGCCAGTCGGTTGAGGCGGTTTTCAACGGACCTGAAGTTGACCTCTGGCCGTTTTTTGACTGCTTTGATGGCCTGCCGTTGGCCTTGCTCAGGGGCGAAAACTCACAATTGCTCAGCCGGGAAACGGTCGCTGAAATGCGCCGACGTCGCCCGGATATGCTGTTTGCCGAAGTGCCGGATCGCAGCCATATTCCGTTTCTGGATGAACTTGAAAGCCTGGCAATCATCACCGCATTTCTGGACAGGTTGAAATGACTGATATCACCATGATCCGCGCCGCAGCCGTGCGCGCCAAAGGCCGGGTGCGCCAAACACCGCTTTTGTCGTCACCGTTTTTGGACGAAATCGCCGGCCGCCGCGTGTTCGTGAAAGCCGAGTGCTTGCAGCATACCGGATCGTTCAAGTTTCGCGGCGCCTGGTCGGCCCTTTCAGGCATGTCGCCCGATGCCCGCAAAGGCGGCGTGATCGCGTTTTCGTCGGGCAATCACGCGCAAGGCGTGGCATTGGCGGCAAAGCTGCACGGCGTGCCTGCGGTCATCATCATGCCCAAAGATGCGCCGCAAATGAAGATCGAAAACACCCGCGCCATGGGGGCTGAGGTGGTTTTGTATGACCGCACGCTTGAAGATCGCGACGCCATCGGAGACAAGCTGGCGGCGACGCGAAACCTGACTCTGGTGAAGCCGTTTGACAATCCCTTTGTCATCGCAGGCCAAGGCACCACAGGCCTTGAAATCGCTGTTCAGGCCCGGGAAGAAGGCATCACATCCGCCCAGGTTTTGGTGCCTTGCGGCGGCGGCGGCTTGTCGGCGGGGATGGCCCTTGCCCTGTCCAGTGACGCGCCGGAAATGACCGTCCGCCCGTGTGAGCCGGAAGGCTTTGACGATGCGATACGCTCGCTCGTCAGTGGCAAGATTGAACGCAATGCCAAACTTTCAGGGTCGATCTGCGACGCAATCGTCACGCCCTCACCCGGGCAGTTGACCTTCCCGATCATGAACGCGCTTTGCCAACCAGGTCAGGCCGTGACAGAAACCGAGTGTCTGAAAGCCATGTCACTGGCGTTTTCTCGCCTGAAACTGGTGCTGGAACCCGGCGGTGCCGTTGCCTTGGCGACAGCCCTTTTTCGCGCCAACAGCTTGCCCAAAGGCGATCTGATCGCGGTCGCGTCGGGGGGCAATGTCGACACAGACATGTTTATAAAAGCGCTTCAAACACCGCTTTGACGCGGATCAGATCGGCATCAGGGCCCAGTAATCCAGATCCAGTAGGATGTCCTTGTGGTACTTGCCAGCCTCATCGCGCAAGTCGGTTAAGCGCGAGTCGCCCTTCGTGGCCACCAGCCGCAGCCGGATTGCGCCAACGCCGGGGGCGCTTGTTTCGGCCTTGTCCAGTACCTCAGACCAGGCGCGCACGGTGTCACCACCAACGCAGGGATTGACATGCGCACCAGCATTGATACCGGCAATCATCTGGGCGTTCGCCAGCCCATTGAAGGAAAGCGTCCGCGCAAGTGAAATCACATGGCCGCCATATATCAAGCGCTGCCATTCGCTGCGCGCCAACAGATCAAAATGCACTTTTGATGTGTTCTGCCATAGCCGGGTTGCGATCATGTGTTCGGCTTCTTCAATCGTGGAACCGTCAACATGGTCGATCTCTTCGCCGATTTCGTAGTCGTCCCAGCGATGCGCTTCCCCTGCTAGGGCAAAGTCGTAATTTCTGAAATCAAGCCCTTCGGGGATCACCAGTTGCTCCGCCGTCAGTGCCCCGGCCAGATCAGGAATCAAAGTGTCAGGTGCTGGGGCGTCCAGGTCTTTCTTCTTGACCATGACCCAGCGTTTATAGTCGATCACGACCTCGTCGCGCTGGTTGAAGCCCTTGGTATGAACCCAAACCACCCCGGATTTCCCGTTGGAGTTTTGCTTAAGCCCTATCACTTCCGAGGTTGATCTCAAAGTATCGCCAACAAAGATCGGTTTCAGGAACCGCCCTTCAGCATAGCCAAGATTGGCCACCGCATTCAGCGAAACATCGGGCACCGTCTTGCCAAAAACGATGTGAAATCCGGCCAGATCATCCAAGGGTGACTGGGCCAAGCCACTGGCCCGGGCAAATTCGTCAGAGGAATAGATTGCATGCCGCGCCGGATACAGGGCATGATAAAGCGCGCGTTCGCCGCCTGAGACAGTGCGTGGCACTGCGTGGATCAGGGTTTCACCGATTTTGTAATCTTCAAAGAAGCGGCCGGGATTGGTTTTCGTCGCCTTCATCACATGCCCCTAAAGCTGTCCGAGTTTCACCTCCGGGCTATATTCGGCGTCCACCTCTTTGACAACCGCCTGGCCTGCGCGCATAACGCCGCGTTTGGCATCAAAAGCGTAAGTCGGGTCGCCATAAAGCACCCAGCCTTTGGCCAACGCCTCCGTCACTTTGTGGCAGAAAGCGGAGGTGTCGTCTTCGGTCAGCAATCTGTAGGCCTTCAACCGTACGTCCCCAGAAACGGGTTGTGATCAAACAGCCAGTGGATCGCGGCGATGACCACAAAGATAAACAATGTGCCCAGAGCCAGCTTGCCATCCTGAAGGGCGTTGCCGGGCATTGGTCGTTCCCACGGGCCTTCGTGTTGGTTGATCAGTCGGATCTGGATCAAGGCCCAAATCCCCAGGCTACCAAACAACACGATCGAGGCCATGTCGCCGTTGACCAGCAGATGCGCGATGGTGAAAATGATCATGCCGATCAGCATCGGATGCCGGAACCGCGCCGACAAACGGCCGCCAGCCGGGCCGATGCCCATCGCGAAAATAGCGATCAACATCAAAAGGTTATTCAGATGTCCAATGCCGGCGATCGGCGTGTAAACCGGCACAAATTCAGCCGCGCGGTAGCCGATGATCATCAGTACCAGCCCCAGCAACATCAAAAGCGCCATCACCCCTTTCGAGGGGTTTTCCCCTAAAGCAGTGGACAGGTCGCGCCGCAAATCAGGTGCCATACGCTTTAGGAAATGGGCCCCGATCCAAAGGATCAAGCCAAGTATCAGATAGATCATGATATCGCCGGTTTCAGGTCTGTTCCCCGACACCTAAAACCTTCGTGGCCCGGATATCAAAGGAAAAATACCGAAAATCTTACAGGGCCTGAATTTCGCCTGCCTCTTCAAGGACTTTGCGGGCGACGCGAAAACACTCCAGACTTTGCGGCACGCCGCAATAGATGCCAATGACATGAATGATCGCGCGGATTTCGTCCTTGCTGACGCCATTGCGCAAGGCGCCTTTGCAGTGAATTTCCCACTCGGTCATCTTACCAAGTGCCCCGATCATCGCAAGGTTCATCATTGAGCGGGTCTTGGCGTCAATCACCTCGTCACCCCAGCCAAATCCCCAGCACCAGGCGGTCATTGCCTCCTGATAGGGGCGGGTGAAATCGTCGGCAGCAGCCAGGTTTTTCTCAACATATTCCGCGCCTAGGGTTTCCTTGCGTTTCTGCAATCCCTTTTCAAACAAGCCGTCCATTTCGCTGCATCCTTCCAACTGATTTATGTGTGCCCAATCTGCCCTTTGATGCAAAACAGGTTTTCACCGGCGATTTCAAACGTGAAATAGTCGCCGGGATTTCTCACCATCGCCGCACGGCCGGCAAATTGCCAACTGCGTGAAGGCAGGCCCGCCTGTTGTGCCGCGAGAACCTTGGGGTCGATGTAGCCACGTGCATCAAAGCCTTGGATGGGGGGGGGCTGGTTGTGGTCAAGTCGGCACCTCGGCCTCGTCCCGGTAAACGCCCAACTGGTGCCGCCGCTGGTGAAACTTTTCAACCCGCGCGACAATGCCCGGGCTGGCAAGCGCGATGACAAAGGACAGCAGTGTTTCCAACAACGCGATGGTGGACACGGAAGATGGAAAAAACTGCGGCGTGTCAGAGCTGACAACAAAACCGTAGGCCGACCCGATGATAATTGGCGAGGCCGGGCTGTCGGAAATACCGATCACCTTCATCCCCTGTTCGCGAGCGATCTGGACCGCTGCCAGCACCTCGGCGCGGTAAGGCTTGCAGGTGATCGCGATCAAAACATCGCGCTGGTCTGCCCAGGCCAGATCATCCACAGGGGTCGAGCCCGCGCGCGGGATCGCATGAAACTGGGTCATGCCGGTCGATGCCAGAGAGCTGAAATTCCGGGCGTTGGCATTGTTGACCCCAACCCCAAGGGTGAAAACCTGGCGGCTGTTCCATATGGTGCTGGCGGCATCAATCAGGTCTTTTTCGGCAATGTTACCAAAGGTATCTTCAATATTACGAAAGGTTGAACTGACCATATCAGCATACAGCCCGCCCAGTTTTCCGGATTGTTGCAGGCTTTGCAGCCACCGTGCCCGGTCGGGGAAACTTGCGCCGCCTTGTCTGATTTCTTCGCGAAAAGGTTCGCGAAAACCTTCATAGCCGTCAAAACCTACGCTTCGGGCCATTCGGATCAAAGTATTGGGTTTGACATCAGCCGCTTCGGCAATTTCGCGGATCGAACTGACCCCGACATCATTCGGGTTTTCCAAAACATACGTCGCCGCCTTGCGCATCTGTGGCGTCAGATCGGCGATTTGATCGGCAAGGCCTGCCAGCACGGTGCCGACGGCGATGGTTGCGGAATTAGGTACGTTCATGCTATTCATGGTTGACGATGGTACATTCGTTTGATTTACCTGTCGAGAGAAATTCCAGCGATGTCGGAGCAACACCATGCCTTCCCCAATCCCCACTGGCGCAAGGGTTGTTGTCGTCAGTGGCGTGGCCCAGGCCCTTGCGGCACGTGCCCGCGCCAAAAGCGGGAGCGGTCCGGGCTGCAACTACCGATGACCTCGATAGCGCGCCATTTTCTGCGACCGAACCTGTGACAGAGTTTCGGAACCTCGGCTATGAATTGCCGGTGATCGGCGATGACACGCAGGTGTCAGGCTATATCCGGATGGAACAGAAACGCGAGCTGACCGGCAATCGCTTGCCGAAAAAACCTAGTGTTATTGCGCTGGGGAATAGGCTGAACCCGCGTGGCCGGATCGAGATGGAAGTGACCGTTGCAAGATTTTCTGCTGACAGGTTCTACATCGTCTGCGCCGCCTTTTTTGAGCAACGTCTGTTGGATCATCTGCGTATTTGTCGCAATAAAGAAGATGTAGAGGTTGCAAACCGGTCCAGAGAATGGGCCGCCCTTACCCTGAACGGGACGCGCGCCAGGAAAACCCTTGCCACCTGCTCTAACGCCGGTCTCAGCAATGCCGGTTTTCGCTGGCTGTCGGCACAGCAGATCGAAATCAACGGCCATCGCCTTTGGGCGCTGCGCATGCCTTATAGTGGTGAGCTTGGCTGGAAATTGCGCGGCCCCCATGACGGGATCTGGGCCGCTTATGAGGCGATCTGGGCGGCGGGTGAAACCGGCACCCAGCTTGACGTGCTGATCGCCGGTGATCCGCGTTCGGCACTGGTGCAGGGCGCGCCTGCGTATGACTCTGTCAACATCAAACCAAGGACAAATCAATGACCGATATCCCCAAAACAATGCGCGCAATGGTTCTGACCGGTCATGGCGATATGGATAATCTTGTTTACAAACCCGACTGGCCCGTCCCCGTGCCGGGCCCTGGTGAGGCGCTGATCAAGGTTGCGGCTTGCGGTATGAACAATACTGACGTGAATACTCGCACCGGCTGGTATTCCAAGGCCGTGACATCGGGCACATCAGGGGACGCATCTGAACAGGCGGATGAGCAAGACCCGACCTGGGGTGGCGCGCCTATGGCCTTACCGCGCATTCAGGGTGGCGATGCGGTCGGCACCGTCGTGGCGCTTGGGGCTGGCAGCGACGCGTCCCTGATCGGGCGACGGGTGCTTGTTGACACCGTCCTGCGCGATTGGAACGACCCGATGAACCTTGAGAAATGTGGCTATCTGGGCAGCGAGGCCGATGGCGGTTTTGCTGAATACATGAAGATCGACTGCCGCAACCTCTGCCCGATCAACAGCGATCTGTCAGATGCTGAGCTTGCGACTTTCGCGATTTCCTATTCCACGGCTGAAAACATGCTGAACCGCGCCCAAGTCACGTCAGGGGATACGGTGCTGATCCCCGGTGCCTCGGGCGGGGTCGGATCTGCCCTGATCCAGCTTGCCAATCGCCGTGGTGCGACCACGATCGCGCTTGCCAGCATTGCCAAACATGCGGATGTCGCAAAGGTTGGCCCGACCCATTTGCTACCGCGCGATCCGGGTGATCTGAAGGCCGCGCTGCGCCAGTTGACCGGGCGTGAAACCGTCAGCGTAGTTGCCGATATTGTCGGCGGTGACGGCTTTTTTGACCTGATCGACGCCCTTGAACGTGGCGGGCGATACACATGTTCAGGTGCGATTGCCGGGCCGATTGTCGCCCTTGATCTGCGCACGCTTTATCTCAACGATCTGACATTCACTGGCTGCACGATCCTGACGCCGAATATCTTTCCGGATCTTGTCGGCTATATTGAACGTGGCGAAATCCGCCCGCTGCTGGCGGCGACCTATCCGCTGGAAAATCTTAAGGAAGGACAGCAAGCCTTTATCGACAAGAAACACACCGGCAATATCGTTGTGACGATCTGATCGGCGGCCCTGCCTGAAAATCAGCCGCATCACCGTTTACCAACTGACGCTGCCCTTGAGGGCATGCCTATTGCCAGCCCACGGGCCAGGGGTGCGGGCCGCGCTTGATATCGCGTGTTGGGATATCCTTGGCCAGGATCGCGGGCCTGCCGTTTTGGCAGCTTCTTGGTGGTGAACAGGCGCTACTGGTGGAGGTCAATTCTTCCATCTCTTCCGGTGTTCCTGTAGCGATGATTACCCTGATTAAGCAGGCGGCGCAGCAAGGTTACTGCACCCATTCTGCCAAGATCGATGCGATCTCAGCCGCTTTGCCGAAAGGCCACAAGATCACCTTTGACGTCAATCGCACCTGCGCAACCGGGGTTGCCGCGCTGAAAGAACTTCTTGCGGAAGGCATCCCAGACCTTGCCCCACGTCGCGGGGCTTACCTGATGGACAAGCTGAAAACGCTGGCAGACCCCCACACTTCTATTGGCGATATCCGAAGCAAAGGTCTGTTTATCGGTGTGGAACTGATCCAAAAACCGCGCCAGCCGCGCCATTGAACATCTCAACCGAAGATATTGATTTCGCGGGTGAGATCCTTGACCGGATGTTTGCGATATTTGACCGGCTGGCGGGCTGATCTGGCAAAGGCTGTGGCTAGGCTTTCAAAACGCGTTTGAACATGTCAAAGCTTTTGTCGCTAAGCTCCAACCGCTCGGC
>CAYXXQ010000054.1:0-13526 GCA_964469075.1 uncultured Rhodobacter sp. | reverse complement strand
TATCTACCGAGACCGCGCCGCTTTCGTCGCTTAGAAAATTCTTGTCAGATTTTAAGAGTTTGAACTTAAGTACACTTCTATAATTCGCATGCATCGAACCACTCCTTCAAGGCGGCATCAGGTTGAAATATCAGACGGCAATGCGCCATCCATTCGCGCTAAAGATGCAGGCGCTATGTGCAAAAAAGAGGGTCGAAATCAGGCCTTGTTTCGACACTGTTTCAGCAATCCCACCAATACCGACAATCTGCCGCGACTAACCCAAAACCCCAAACACTCCCAACGGTCCGGCCGATCCCGACACCGCCTTACTTGGTGCTTGCGTCCGTGGGCCAGCGCGCTATAACGCACCGTCTTTCGCACATATTGACACGCGGATGCCTCTCGTATGCGACCCGCGAAAGAAATCGGTCACATTTTGAAGCACGCTTGATAAGGGAAACTATTATGGCGCTCTACGAGCACGTCATGATTGCACGCCAGGATTTGTCCAACGCGCAGGCCGAAGGTCTGGTTGAACATTTTGGTGCGATCCTCGCAGATAACGGCGGCAAAGTCGTCAACAGCGAATACTGGGGCCTGAAAACGATGGCCTACAAGATCAACAAGAACCGCAAAGGCCATTACGCCTATCTGCGCTCCGATGCCCCGGCACCGGCGGTTCAGGAGATGGAACGTCTGATGCGCCTGCATGACGACGTGATGCGGGTTCTGACCATCAAGATCGACGCCCATGAGGAAGGCCCCTCGGTCGTTCTGCAAGCCAAGACTTCCCGTGACGAACGTGGCCCCCGCGGCCCGCGTCGCGATTGATCGAAAGGATCCTAACCAATGGCAAACAAACCATTTTTCCGCCGTCGCAAGTCCTGCCCGTTCACCGGCGACAACGCGCCCAAGATCGACTATAAGGACACGAAACTGCTGCAACGCTATATTTCCGAGCGTGGCAAAATCGTGCCCAGCCGTATCACCGCCGTTTCGGCCAAGAAACAACGGGAACTGGCCCGCGCGATCAAACGTGCGCGTTTCCTGGCGCTTCTGCCCTACGCCGTCAAATAAGGAGTTAAGCACATGGATGTCATTCTTCTTGAACGCGTGGCCAAGCTTGGCCAGATGGGCGACGTCGTCTCCGTCAAGCAAGGTTATGCCCGCAACTTTCTGCTGCCACAGGGCAAAGCCCTGCGTGCAACCGAAGGCAATGTGAAGCATTTTGAATCGCAGAAAGCCCAGCTGGAGGTTCAGAACCTCGAAGCCAAAGGCGAGGCCGAAGCCGTCGCCGTCAAACTCGATGGCCAGCAGTTCATCGTGATTCGCTCGGCCTCTGACACCGGCTCGCTTTATGGGTCGGTTTCGATCCGCGATGCGGCTGATGCTGCCACCGAAGGCGGCTTCACGGTTGACAAGAAACAGATCGTGCTTGACCGCCCGATCAAGGAACTGGGCCTGCACGACGTGACCGTCGTGCTGCACCCCGAAGTGTCCTGCCGGGTCGCGATCAACGTCGCGCGCTCGGTCGAAGAGGCCGAATTGCAGGCCTCCGGCAAATCAATCCAGCAACTCGCAGCCGAGGCCGAGGCCGAAGCCGAATTTGAGATCGCTGAATTGTTTGAAGACATGGGCGCTGCCGCAATGGAAGAATTCGGCGACGAAGGCGAGGGTGAAAGCCCGGTCGACGTCCCGGAATCCCAGCCCGGCGACGACGAAGCCTAAGCGTATTCCGCTTCACAAAATTCAACCGCGTCCGGGGCAGCCTCGGGCGCGGTTTTTTTGTGGCCTCAGCGCCGCGCCCACCAGTCGGCCGGTTTCAGTCGCGCCCGCACACCGGCTCTGGCAACCCAGGCCTGCGCCAACCGTCGCCCTTGCCCTGTCGCCAGCCAGCGCCACAAGCGATCCTGCCAGCGGTCATATTTTCGATTGAACGGGCAAACCCGCATACAAATCGCGCAATCCGTGCGCAGCTTGGCCCAATAGCCAAAGCATTTCTCACAATTCGCCGACCATTTGCGCACGCCTTTGATGGTGGATTTGCTGCCCTGCCCCAAATCCGGCGCACCCATCGGCAATGCCTTGGGCGGACAGGCCACCGCACAGACCGTGCAGCCGTGGCAATACGCCCCCAGCCCCAGCGGTTTCGGATTATCCGCAAGCAGCGGCATATCGGTAAACACCTTGGAAAACCGCACCCGTGGCCCAAATTCCGGCGTCAGCACCATCTGGTTGCGGCCATATTCCCCTAGCCCAGCCTTGATCGCATAGGGGATCACCAACGCCGTGTCGTTCATCGACGCAACCGCTTGATACCCAAGGCCACGAATAAAGGCTGCCAGCTGGATGCAAATCGCCGCCTCATGGCTGTATTCCCGCCCGGTCGACACCCCGGCCAATGCCGATGGATAGGTCTCAACCAGATCAAAATCCATCGCATGCCCCATGACGATCACATGCCCCAGACCTTCGGGCAGGCTGTTGTCAGCCGGGGTCAGATCGCGGGTGTCAACGCGGGCAGAATAGTGCCAGCGCTCGTCTATTTCGGTAACGCCAACCAGATCGGCCCCGAACAGCTTTGCAATCCGCTTAAGTTCAGTCGTTTCCGCAGCCGGGTCCGTGACTGCAACCTGGCTGGCAGCCACCGGGGTATCGTTGGCAATCGGCGCCTGAAACCCCTCACGCATCCCCATCTCACCGCCGCGGTTTGAGATCAGGTCCGAGATAATCCAACTGGCGTTGCGCAGCGCAAAATCTTTCTGGCTGAACCCCGGCCCTTTGCGCGGCTCGGCCGTATCGCGGTAGGAATTGAAGAACGCCTCGGTGTCATCGCTTTTCACCTCGGGATCCCAGAAAGCCCGCGTAAACGTATCGTTCATCTGGTTGAAGGGTTGAAAATCTGCCGTGATATCAAAGCCTAAGGCGGCATCGCTGGCAGCGAACCGATCCACCCAATCCTGTCGGGTTTGTGCTGAAACATCGGGATCAGGGGCGTTGCTGGGCCAGGCCATGACTATCCTTCAAAGGTTACGCGTCAAGTTCTGCGTCCCAATATAGAAAGTCCATCCAGCTTTCATGCAAATGATTTGGCGGAAATTTCCGGCCCTTGTTGCGCAAATCCTCCCCATCCGGGCGCAGCGGCGGGCGCCGCAACCGCATCCCGGTCTGCGCCAACCAGCGGGAGCCTTTTTGCAAGTTGCATCGCCCGCAAGCCGCCACAACGTTCTCCCAAACCGTTTTGCCACCCTTGGCGCGTGGCACCACATGGTCAAAGGTCATCTCACCCTTGGCGCCGCAATATTGGCAGGTAAACTCATCCCGCAAAAACAGGTTGAACCGGGTAAACGCGGTCGATTTCGCCGGTTTCACGTAATCCTTCAGCACCACCACCGAGGGGATGCGGATTTCGGTCGAGGGCGAATGCACCACCACGTCATATTCCGCAACGATGGTGACGCGATCCAGGTAGGCCGCCTTGACCGCCTCCTGCCAGGACCAAAGCGACAGCGGCAGGTAAGATAAGGGCCGGTAATCGGCGTTCAGAACCAGCGCCGGATGTTGCGTCAGCCCTGTCTGGTGGCGCAGAAAATGCGTGCTGAAATCGCCATCCATCGTCAAAACCCGTCCCCGTCCCGTTCAGTCTTTTCGCCCATCAAGGCTTAGGTCATGCTGACCCAAGTCGTGCATGGCCTCTAACGGAAACTATATATCGCAGGCGAAGGCTGGCAACCCTCTATATGATGGTGGGAAATTGGCGGATCGCGGGTGACAGCGACAATCCGCGTTGCGCAATTCCCAAGCAGTTTCAAGCGCCTATCGACAGCTTCTCACGCATGAACTGAAGGGCAACCCCCAAGCCATCAGGCGCGATACCATGTGCCGTGCCTTTGGAAATATGGGTGTAAACCTCAAAATCCGCAGCGGCCAGCGCATCGGCAGCGGCAGGCAGCGATTCCACCGGCACCATCGGATCCTGATCGCCATGCACCAGCAAAACCGGTGGGCGGCTGACCGTTTCCGCCACCAACCGCTCTGGTGCCAGCAGGCGGCCGGAAAAGCCGACAACCCCGGCCAAAGCTTCAGCCCGGCGCGGGGCGATATGCAAACTCATCATCGTGCCTTGCGAAAAACCGAGCAGCACGGTTTCAGCCGCCGTCACCCCCTCGGCCGCCATCGTCTGATCAATGAAACCGTTCAGATCAACCGCCGACTGCGCCATGCCAGCCTCTGCCTGGGCCTCGCTGGAGCCATCCAACCACGGGATCGGAAACCATTCAAACCCAAACGGATTTCCGGAACATTTGTTCGGTGCATCGGGGGCATAAAACGCGGTGTCGGGCATATGTTCACCCAATGGATCGGCCAGCCCCAGCAGATCGTTGCCATCAGCGCCATAGCCATGCAACACGATCACCAGATGTTTCGCCTGGCCCTGTTTTGCGCCACGCCGCCCTGCCTTCAGTTCCCGCATTTATCTGATCCCTTCGCGATTTTTCATCAGCCGGTAATAGGCCCACAAACCGCGGGCTGCAACACCCTGCCAGGGCGACCAGCCCAGCGCCATTTTGCGCAGCGCGGCCTCATTTGGCCGGGCTGGCAGGCCGAACACCTCGCGCGCCGCTTCCTGCAAGGCCAGATCACCCGGGGCAAAAACATCCGCCCGACCGAGGGAAAACATCACATAAACCTCGGCCGTCCAGCGACCAATGCCCTTGATCTTGATCAGGCGTTCAATCACTGCCTGATCGGACATACCCACAAGCCCCTGATAATCCACACGACTTTCCTCCAATGCACGGGTGTAAAGCACCTTCTGGCGCGACAACCCGCAGGCCTTCAGGGCATCGTCATCGACCGCCAAAACCGCATCTTCCTGCGTCAACCCCGCCGCCTGCATTCGCCCCCAGATCGCCTGGGCCGAGGCGATAGAGACCTGCTGGCCGATGATCGCGTTCAGCAGGTTTTCAAACCCGCCCGCCCGGCGACGCAATGGCAGTGGCCCGGTCAAGGCCAAGGCCGCCTTAAACTCCGGTACATTTTCGGCCAGCCAGTCGGCGCCTTCGACAACATCGGCATCGGTTTCTATAATCCGGCTGATCATACGCTCAGCGCCATCTGCTGCTGCACCCAATCCAGAACCTCAGCCACCCGACTGGCGCGGGTGCAATCCGGCTGGCAGGGTCGCGCGATCATCGCCACCGGCAAACCAAGGCTGCGCGCGGCGTCAAGCTTGCTACGACTGGCCTCAGCGCCAGAGTTCTTAACAACCAGCCAATCCACCCCAAGCCGTTGAAACAGCGCGATTTCCTCGGCCTCCGAAAACGGTGGGCGGCCGATCTGAAACGCGCCATTGGCAAAGGGAAAAGGCCGATCCGGCGGGTCGATCTGCCGACAGATTAACCGCCGATCCGCCATATTGGCATAGCGATCCAGCGTCTGCCGCCCGGTCGCCAGAAACACCGTCGCGCCTTTGGGCACACGCGACGCAACCGCTGCCTCGTCCGCGACAGACACCCAATCGTCGCCGACACCTGCCTGCCACGCCGGGCGCAGCATTTGCAGATGCGGCAGGCCCAAACCGAAACACGCCGTCGCTGCATTCCACGACATCTGCGCCGCAAACGGGTGGGTCGCATCGACGACGGCAGCGATATCCTCGGCCCGCAAATAGGCCCGTAAGCCGTCAACTCCGCCAAAGCCACCGACGCGCATTGCGCAACCCAGATCACGCGGCTGCCGCGTCACCCCAGCCAGGGAGGCGATCAGGGTCAACCCTTTTTGCCCCGCCAAAGCCGTCGCAATCCGCCGCGCATCGCTGGTGCCGGCAAGCAATAACAGCTTCATCGCGGCCCCGCCTGTGCCAGAACCGCCCCGGCCCGGTCGATCACCACGATGTCGACTTTGACACCGCTGTCGCCCAGAAAAACCGTAACCCGGTCCAGCGCCTGACGCGCCACCACATCGGCCAGGCCATTTCCGGCAATTGCAACCGCCTCAAGGGCCGTGTTGGCCTTTGAAACATCCGCCAGCCCAGCCGTCTGCGCCCATGCACCAAGCGCGACAAAATCCACTTGTGAGCGGCCAGAATGCAGATCCATCGCCCCCTGCGCCAGCTTGGTAATCTTGCCGATACCGCCGCCGATTGTCAGCCGCGCTACGGGGTGTTTGCGCAGGTATTTAAGCAAACCACCGGCGAAATCCCCCATATCCAGCATCGCGTGATCCGGCAGCCCATAAAGCCGCTGCACCACGCTTTCCGAGGTCGCACCGGTACAGCCCGCCACATGCGCCTGCCCATCAGCCCGCGCCACATCGACCCCCCGATGGATCGAGGCGAT
Organism: uncultured Rhodobacter sp.; assembly: GCA_964469075.1. Lineage (GTDB taxonomy): Bacteria > Pseudomonadota > Alphaproteobacteria > Rhodobacterales > Rhodobacteraceae > UBA5972. Next base: position 7,203 of record CAYXXQ010000054.1, on the reverse strand, counting down.
CCAAGCCGAGCAGGAAAATGGCCGCACAATGCCGGTCGTGCCAAGCACCGACAAACCGCCAACAATCCCCAGCCTTGGGTTCCAGGTTTTCGCCGCCAACGCCTCCCCTCCGGGGATCGAAATCGTGATGTCGATATCTGGATTCTGACCGTATCGCGCCGCCATGTCCTGCACCACCGCTTCCATCATCTGGCGTGGATTCGGGTTGATTGCGGCGTCGCCAACTGCCAGCGGCAGACCGGGTTTGGTGACTGTCCCAACGCCCGCACCGGCATGAAATCCGATCCCTCCGCTTGACGGAGCAACCCGCGCCTTGATCAGCGCGCCGTGGGTCACATCCGGGTCATCGCCCGCGTCCTTGATCACCCCGGCCTCGGCCCAGCCCGGCCCCTGATCGCGATGCGCCAGCGCAAAAACCGGGGCCTCGCCCTTGGGCAATGTGATGCCAACTTCTGCCGGAAACCCCCTGCCCCACAGCGCTTGCAGCGCCGCTTTGGTGGCAGCGGTGGCACAGGCCCCGGTGGTCCAGCCCCGGCGCAGCTTGGGTTCGGCTGGCTGTTTCATCCGCCCAGATATAGACAGCCAGCCCCGTCCATGCCAGCCCGGATCGCAAAACCCTTTCGGGAAATCCGCAGCAATGCCATAACCCCGGTCACAGCGAATCCCCCGCCCCAGACCAGCAAGGCCCTTTCATGACCCAGCCCCTTGGCCTGATCCTGTCCGCCCCCGCCTCGGGCAGCGGCAAAACCACGCTGACGCTTGGCATCCTGCGCGCATTGCACCAACGCGGCATCGCAGTCCGCTCAGCCAAATCCGGCCCGGACTATATCGACCCGCGCTTTCACGCCGCTGCCAGCGGGCGACCCTGCATCAATCTGGATGCCTGGGCGATGACGCCCGAGCGCTTGCGCGCACTGGCAACCGGCGACGCGCCCTTGCTAATCGAGGGCGCTATGGGTCTGTTTGACGGCGCCCCGCCCAATGGCAAAGGAGCCACCGCCGACCTTGCGCGCCATCTTGCCTTGCCCGTCGTGCTGATCATGGACACTGCCAAACAATCGCAATCTGTCGCAGCCGTGGTTGAGGGTTTCGCGCGCCACCGGGCCGATGTCAGCGTGGTTGGGGTAATCCTGAACAACACCGGCTCAGCCCGGCATGAAAAGATGCTGACGGACGCGCTGAAACCCCTCGGCCTGCCGGTTCTGGGTGCGATCCGCCGACAAGCTGGGCTGGCGCATCCTTCGCGGCATCTTGGCCTTGTCCAGGCGGAAGAACGCCTCGATCTTGACGCCTACCTTAACCGGGTCGCAGGCATTGTCGCCGAAGGTATCGACCTTGATCACCTGCTGGCGCTGGCCGCGCCGATCACGGCCGCCAAGCCCGCCCCCAGCCTGCCGCCCCCGGCCCAACGCATCGCCATCGCCCGCGATCAGGCCTTTGCCTTTGCCTATCCGCATCTGCTGGCCGACTGGCAGGCCGCCGGGGCCGAAATCACCCTGTTTTCGCCCCTGGCCGATCAGGCCCCTCCGCCTTGCGACCTGGTGTTTCTGCCCGGCGGCTATCCCGAACTGCATGCTGGGCGGCTGGCCGCAAACCAGACTTTCCTTGACGGATTGCGCGCAGCCCCAGCAGTTTACGGTGAATGCGGCGGCTATATGGTGTTGGGCGATGTACTGCGCGATGCCGATGGCACGCCGCATAAAATGGCCGGCCTGTTGCGGCTTGAAACCAGCTTTGCCAAACGTCGTCTGCATCTGGGCTATCGCCAACTGAAAGCCCTTGGCGGCCCTTGGCCCGGCCAGCTGACAGCGCATGAGTTTCACTATGCCAACACGACCAGGGCGAAGGGCAACCCCTTGTTCACCGCCCAAAATGCCGAGGGCGAAACCCTGCCGCCAATGGGCCTGATCAACGGGTCTGTCTGCGGCTCGTTCGCGCATGTGATTGATGCGGTGCATTAAGCGCTTGGCAGCCCAGCCCATCCCCGATACGTCTGCCATATGACAGTTGAAGCTCAAAATGACACCCGCGCGATGCGCAATGTTTTCGTGCTGGTGTTTGCCCAGGCCGCCCTAGGCTCGCAAATGCCGATGATCTTTGTGCTTGGCGGGTTGGCCGGGCAATCGCTGGCCTCAAACGCCTGCTGGGCAACATTGCCGATCTCTCTGATCGTATTCGGCTCGATGACCACCGCCCCGTGGATGAGCCAGGTGATGCAGCGTTTCGGTCGCCGCACCGGTTTTATGCTGGGCACATTGGGCGGCGCACTCGGTGCGGCGATCGGCGCCTATGCGCTTTATATTGGCAGCTTCTCTCTGTTTCTGCTCGGCTCTTATTTCACCGGCATCTATATGTCGGCCCAGGGGTTTTACCGCTTTGCCGCGGTTGACAGCGCCTCGCCCGCCTTCCGCCCGAAAGCCATGTCTTACGTGATGGCCGGTGGCTTGATTTCAGCCATCATCGGCCCGCAACTGACCAAAATCACCTCAGACGCGATGGCGGTGCCGTTCCTTGGTACCTATCTGACTGTGATCGGCATCAATATCGTCGGCTCGCTCGTCTTCCTGTTTCTCGACATCCCGAAACCCGAAAAACCGGCCCCCGGTGCCGACACCGGCCGCACCCGGTGGGAGATGTTGAAAACCCCGCGCATTCTGGTCGCGATCATCACCGCGATGGTGTCCTACGCGCTGATGAACCTGGTGATGACATCAACGCCGCTGGCAGTGGTCGGCTGCGGTTATGAACAGGATCTGGCCGCTGATGTCGTCACTGGCCACGTGCTGGCGATGTTCGTGCCGTCGTTCTTTACCGGCCACCTGATCGCCCGGTTCGGGGTGGAAAAAATCGTCGCGCTGGGCCTTGTCATCCTGGCCGCAGCCGGTGGCGTGGCGTTGGCTGGGGTCGATATCGCCAATTTCTTTGTCGCCCTCATTCTGCTCGGCATTGGTTGGAACTTCGGCTTCATCGGTGCCTCCACCATGCTGGCCGGTGCCCACGCCCCGGAAGAGCGGGGCCGCATCCAGGGCATCAACGACATGATCGTGTTTGGCTGCGTCACCGTGGCCTCACTGGCCTCGGGCGGGCTGATGAACTGCTCCGGCGGCTCAGTCGTCGAAGGCTGGAACGCCGTCAATCTGGCAATGGCCCCCTTCCTGGCCCTGGCTGGTGGCGCGCTGATCTGGCTGATGATGCGCCCAAAAACCGACGAGGTCTGACCCCGGTTTCCCCCCTCGGTTTCTTTATTGCCCAAATACTCAAAACCCCTGTGGTCCCACCGGGCCATAGGGGCCTGATCGCAGATCAGGGTTCAGGCAACCGTGCTTAAAACATGCGGGTCATCGTCTGCAACAGCAACCGCCCACGCCGCTGAATCTCGGGCAATCCCAGACCTCCTGCCGCCACAAGGCCGGGGTCACGCGCAACCTGCCGCAATAGCGGCGCTGCCTGCCAACCGGCGCGCAAAGCGGCCCTGGCCGCAACCGGCACCGCACGCATTTGGCCACGCGCCCGCTTCATCCGCGCCAGTCCGTCCCGTGCCAGGGCCGCAATTGCCGCATTATCCCGATCAACCAGCGGCGCGCGACCTGTGGCGTCTAACGCCGGCACCGCCTGCAACAAGCCCGCCAGCCCCGCGCCATAAGCAAAATCGCGGGTGATCGCTTCATTCTCGGCCCGTGCGCCCAAAGCACACGCGGCCAACCACATCAGATGCCCGGATGTGGCATCCAGATAGGCCCCGAAAGCCGCGGGATCGGCATGGGGTTCTTTATTAATGTCAAACCGCCGGGCCTGCACCATCGCCGCCAAAACCGGCGTCGGCAGTGATTTCGCCCGCACCAGATCAGCCAGCGGTTCTGCCACCTCATGCGCGCGCGGTGGTTTTCCGGCGGCGATATCATCCACAACATCGGCCCAGAATTGCAGCCGCATTTCGGCAATCAACGGCTCCTGCGTGACCCAGGGGGCGCGCGCCAGTTGCAGATTGAAGGCATAAAGCACCATCAGATCGCCCCGTCCCTCCAAAGGCGCGGTCATCGCCGACAGGAAACGATCAAGGTCACCCGCGCGCACCTGTTCAGCGCAGTCAGAAACGCTCACCTAATTGCAATCTTGCCGATGAAATCCGTTATTTCCGTCTGGCTGGCCGCGGCATCGACCACCGCCAGATGCGACGCACCCTTGACGATCACATAGCGGCCTTTATCAGTGACGGCGGCCATCAATGGCTCGTAACCCTCGGCAACAAACGCCTCATCTTGATCGCCGACCAGCAGCAGAAATTCCGGCAGCTTTGCGACATCCGCCAAGTAATCCGAGCGCGGGGCAAAGCCCGTATTCAGGCGAAAGGAATAAGCTTGCGTCGCGGTGTCGCCTAACGGGCCGTTCAGCACCGCATCCGGGAAATTGAAGGTGATCGCAGCCAGCCCGTTCAGCGCAGTGATCCCGACCCCGTTCAGCATGCTAAGGCCGATGATCCGGCGGGTCAGCGGATTGGCCCAACCGCCCGAGTTTGGCCTGGTCATCGGCGCGTTATATTGCAGGTAAGGCGCGATCAAAATGGCCGCATCAATCCTGTCGCCATAGTCACCACCGGCAAAGCGCACAACCAGCCCCGCGCCCGAGGAATGCCCGGCCAAAACAACCTTTTGCCCCGGCTTGCGCTTGGCTGCGATCAGGTCGGCCAGGTCTTCTTCCAACTGGCTGATGTGACTGATATCGCCGCGTTTTATCGGCGCAAACCCATGCCCGCGCAGATCAGGCACCAGCACATCAGCAACCGCCTGCACCTGCCGCGCCAACGCATCAAACTGCAACCCGTGCCAGCCCGAACCATGCACCAGCACCAGCAAAGGGGCGTCGTCAGTTTCGCTGGGATAGGCATAGCTGGCCAGTGCGGCGCCATCCCGCATCGCAACCGGCACTGCCACAACGTCGCGGGCAACAGCACCTTCAAGCTGGCGGGTGAAATCAAGACCGCCAGCGCCGGATGGGGTGGTTTTTGGCCAGTCAGACAGGATCAGACCCAACGCAATCAGCGGGTAGATCAGGACCGAGATCAGTGCAAATCTTAAGATCCGTTTCACGATATTCATTGTGCCACCTCCTGCTTGTCACGCACCAGTTTCCACAGGATCGCATCCAGCAAGGCCTGGAAACTGGCGTCAACGATATTGGCCGAAACCCCGACGGTTGACCAGCGGTTGCCGTCGCCATCTTCGCTGTCGATGATGACACGGGTCACAGCCTCGGTGCCGCCATTGGTGATGCGGACGCGGAAATCGACCAGTTTCATGTCGTCGATACAGGCCTGATACGACCCCAAATCCTTGGCCAGCGCCTTACTCAGGGCATTGACCGGGCCACTGTCGCGCCCGTGATCATCCAGACTTTCGCTGACCGACAGCACCTTCTGGCCAGCGATTTTCACCACCACCACCGCCTCAGAGACCGTGACCATGTCGTTATACTTGTTCTTGCGCCGTTCAACCGTGACGCGGTAGCGTTTGACCTCAAAGAACTCCGGCAGCAGGCCCAGCGCCTGCCGCGCCACCAGTTCAAAACTGGCTTGGGCGGTGTCGTAAGCGTAACCGCGATCCTCACGCTCTTTGATATCGGTCAGGATCAGGGCCAGGCGCGGATCATCGGCGGCGACGTCAATGCCGGCCTCAACCAGGCGCTGGCGCAGGTTCGACTGCCCCGCCTGATTGGACATCGGAATGATCCGCGCATTGCCGACAAGGCCGGGTTCAATATGCTCGTAAGTTGATGGGTCCTTGACGATGGCCGAGGCATGCAGCCCCGCCTTATGTGCAAACGCGCTGGCCCCGACATAGGGCAAGGATTTCTGCGGCACCCGGTTCAGGATGTCGTCCAGCATCCGGCTGATCCGGGTCAGCGATTTCAGGCCAGCCTCGTTGACGCCGGTTTCAAACTGGCTGGCGTAGGGCTGTTTCAGCATCAGGGTCGGGATCAGGCTGATCAAGTTAGCATTGCCGCAGCGTTCGCCCAGCCCGTTCAGCGTGCCCTGAATTTGCCGCGCCCCGGCATTGACTGCCGCCAGCGAATTGGCGACCGCGTGGCCGGTGTCGTCATGGGTGTGGATGCCGATATGGTCGCCGGGGATGCCCGAGGCGATCACCGCTTTGGTGATGTCGTGCACCTCACCCGGCAGGGTGCCGCCATTGGTGTCACACAGAACAACCCAACGCGCGCCATTGCTGAACGCGGCATGCAGGCATTCCAGCGCGTAATCCGGGTTGGCCTTGTAGCCGTCAAAGAAATGTTCGGCGTCAAACAGCGCTTCGCGGCCCTGCGCCCCCAGATGTTTGATGGATTGCGCAATGTTTTGCACGTTTTGCGCAAGTTCGATCCCCAAGGCGGTGGTGACGTGGAAATCATGGGTCTTGCCGACCAGACAGACGGCGGGGGTATTGGCGTTCAGCACGGCGGCCAGAACGTCATCGTTTTCAGCCGAGCGCCCGGCCCGTTTGGTCATGCCAAAGGCGGTGAAAGTGGCGTTCATCTGCGGTGCTGCGTCAAAAAAATCGCTATCAGTCGGATTGGCCCCCGGCCAGCCGCCTTCGATATAGTCGATGCCGAGTTTATCGAGCGCCAGGGCGATGCGGGTCTTATCCTCGACCGCGAAGTCCACGCCCTGGGTCTGTTGGCCATCGCGCAGGGTGGTGTCGAAGAGAGAGAGGCGGTCGCGGGTCATTTGGTGCCCTCCGCCGCTAGTCTTGCACTCGTTTTTGGCGTGGAACCGTTGCAACAATCCAAGACCGGGTCGCTTGCGGCCCGGTCAGCCCCCGACCTCCCCCCAGGAGGTCGGGGGCTGACCTGTGTTGGGCGCAATTCATCAGAACCCATGAATGATTTGCAAAGCAAATCATAGGCCCGCCCCCGTGGGAGGGCGGAGGGCGGGCCTTTTGGTACATTGAGACAAGCGGTGGGGCTGATCATTTGAGGGCCTCGATTAAACGGGTGAGCTCAAGATCGAGCGAAACCAGCAGACGTCTTCTTTCACCTTCAGTTCGTCCTACAGCAAACAACACTTGGCCTTCCAATGTATTTGCGTAAGCGAAATGGCGAACATTGAAGCCGTCCCTTTGCAGAGATTGCATTAAAGCTTGGAACCCAGTGAAATCACTTGATCTAAGTAAATCAACCAATTCATCGTGTAGGGTACTAGCTGAACGGATA
>CAYXXQ010000053.1:10980-13906 GCA_964469075.1 uncultured Rhodobacter sp. | reverse complement strand
TGTTGCGAAACTTTTGAAAACATTCTATCGACCCTCTGAAATATTGATGCGTGATCGAATCTGCTGACAAGCCGGACCGCAACACTTATGCTGCACCGCAGAAACGAATCGGTTTTGCACTCAGAAAGGGTTGACCATGACCAATGTAGTTATCGCCTCTGCCGCCCGTACCGCGGTTGGAAGTTTCAGCGGCAGTTTCGCCAATACTCCTGCCCATGACCTGGGCGCGACCGTCCTGGAAGCGGTCGTTCAGCGCGCCGGAATTGACAAAGCCGAAGTTGATGAAACTATTCTGGGCCAGGTTCTGTCTGCGGGTCAGGGGCAAAACCCGGCCCGTCAGGCGCATGTGAATGCCGGCCTGCCGATTGAAAGTGCTGCCTGGGGTATCAACCAGGTCTGTGGCTCCGGCCTGCGCGCCGTGGCTTTGGCAGCCCAGCATGTGCAGCTTGGGGATGCGGATATCGTCATCGCTGGTGGCCAGGAAAGCATGAGCCTGTCGCCGCATGTTGCGCATCTGCGCAGCGGCCAGAAAATGGGCGACATGAACTTCATCGATTCGATGATCAAAGACGGGTTGTGGGACGCGTTCAACGGCTATCACATGGGCAACACGGCTGAAAACGTCGCCAACCAGTGGCAGATTTCGCGCGATATGCAGGATGTGTTTGCGGTTGCTTCGCAAAACAAGGCTGAAGCTGCGCAAAAAGCTGGCAAGTTTGCCGACGAAATCGTGCCGTTCATCGTGAAGACCCGTAAGGGTGAAACGGTGGTTGATGCCGACGAATACATCCGTCACGGCGCAACCATTGAAGCGATGCAGAAACTGCGGCCCGCGTTCAGTCGCGAAGGTTCGGTCACGGCGGCCAATGCCTCGGGTATCAATGACGGGGCTGCGGCCACTTTGGTGATGTCTGCGGCCAATGCTGAAAAACGCGGCATCAAACCGCTGGCGCGGATTGCCTCCTATGCGACGGTCGGGCTTGACCCGTCGATCATGGGCGTCGGCCCGATCTATGCCAGCCGCAAGGCGCTGGAAAAAGCCGGTTGGTCGGTTGACGATCTGGACCTGGTGGAAGCCAACGAAGCATTTGCCGCGCAGGCCTGTGCCGTTAACAAAGACATGGGCTGGGATCCGGCCATCGTCAACGTCAATGGCGGCGCGATCGCCATCGGCCACCCGATCGGCGCTTCGGGCGCACGGGTGCTGAACACGTTGCTGTTTGAAATGCAGCGCCGGGACGCCAAACGCGGCCTCGTGACCCTGTGCATCGGTGGCGGCATGGGCGTTGCCATGTGTGTTGAACGGGACTGATCCGACTGGCGGACATTCCCAAATCGCAAACCTGCCCCGTGATGACTTGAGTTAGAGCATCGCGGGGTGAGACCCTGATCAATTGAAAGCAAAGGAACAGATATGGGACGTGTTGCACTTGTAACCGGAGGAACGCGCGGCATTGGCGCGTCAATTTCAAAAGCGCTGAAAGCCAAAGGCTATACGGTTGCCGCAAACTATGCCGGCAATGACGAAGCGGCGGCGAAATTCACCGAAGAAACCGGCATCGCCACCTTCAAATGGTCGGTCGCTGACTATGATGAATGCGTCGCAGGCATCGCCAAGGTCGAAGCTGCACTTGGCCCGGTGGACGTGCTGGTTAACAATGCCGGCATCACCCGTGACGGGATGTTCCACAAGATGACACGCGAGCAGTGGTCGCAAGTGATGGGCACCAACCTTGATGGCCTGTTCAACATGACCCATCCGATCTGGAACGGCATGCGTGAGCGGTCCTTTGGCCGGGTGATCAAAATCAGCTCGATCAATGGTCAGAAGGGCCAGATGGGCCAGGCCAACTATTCCGCCGCGAAGGCCGGTGATCTGGGCTTTACCAAAGCGCTTGCGCAGGAAGGGGCCTTCAAAGGCATCACCGTCAACGCGATTTGCCCGGGCTATATCGGCACCGAAATGGTGATGGCCGTGCCGGAAAAAGTGCGCGAGTCGATCATTTCGCAGATCCCGGTTGGCCGGTTGGGCACGCCCGAAGAAATCGCGCGTTGCGTGGTTTTCCTGGCGTCGGATGAGGCTGGGTTCATTACCGGGTCAACCATTTCGGCCAATGGCGGGCAGTTCGTCGTCTGATTTCAGCGCTATTTGATTTGGAGAAGCCGGTAAGCGATTGTCGGCTTTTTCTTTTGGTGGGCGCGGTGTATGCGGGGCCACCTGCAAGGGTGTACCCATGACCCAAAGCCGCGCGACGATGATCGGATTTCTGGCAGTTCTGCTATGGGCCTTGCTGGCGTTCTTAACCGTGAAAACCGCGCCGGTGCCGCCTTTCCAGCTAAACGCGATGGCGTTTTTGGTGGGCGGCGGCGTCGGCTTGATCTGGCTTTGGCGGGCCCGGGGCGGGCTTGGCTTTTTGCGCCGGGCCAGCTTGTCTGTTTGGCTGCTGGGGATCGGTGGCCTGTTTGGCTACCATTTTCTCTATTTTTCCGCGCTGCGCCTGGCACCTGCGGCGGAGGCCGGGTTGATCGCCTATCTGTGGCCCTTGCTGATCGTGCTGTTTTCGGGGCTTCTGCCGGGGGAGCGGCTGTTTCCCCAACATATTCTGGGTGCGATCTTGTCGCTGGCAGGGGCCGGTTTGATCCTGATGGGCAATGGCGACGGGTTTCAGGGGCAGTATCTGCTCGGCTATGGGATGGCGGGATTATGTGCGCTGACCTGGTCGGGCTATTCGGTGCTGAGCCGTCGCAATGGGGCTGTGCCGACCGGGATTGTGACGTTTTTTTGCCTGGGCAGTGCCGGTCTGTCGATGCTGGCACATCTGACGTTTGAGGTGACGACCTGGCCTGACGGGGCAGGCGGCTGGGGGGCCGTTTTGCTGCTGGGGCTCGGGCCGGTTGGGCTGGCGTTCTTTTTGTGGGATGTCGG
>CAYXXQ010000053.1:0-10880 GCA_964469075.1 uncultured Rhodobacter sp. | reverse complement strand
TAGGTATTCGCAGCGGCCCCCGCTGTGCGAGGGCCGCGCGGTTGAAAGCCTGTGTCAGGTCATTTCAAATCGCTCAATTTCTTCCTTGAGTTTTAGCTTCTGTTTCTTCAAATCCGCGATGGCCAGGTCACTGCTGCCGGGGCTTTTCTGTTCATGTTCCACCTGCCTGGAGAGGGCTTCGTGTTTTTTCCGCAGTTCCTGAAGATGCGAAGTCAAGCTCATGTTTTTCTCCTTAGATTGAAAAAATCCTGTTCACTTTAGATGTGTAGTGCAACACAGATTGCGAGTCGTGTCATCAAGTCTTCACAAAAAACTGTCGCGACTTCTTGGTCGCGGGGGGATCAACAGGCGCAGGCCGCGCTCCATCTGGGTGGGGCGGATCAGGCTTAAGAGGCCGCCAAGCAGGATGCAGACAAGGCCAATTACCGTTAACCAGCCGGGGATTTCCTGAAACCAGACCACGCCGACAATCACCGCGGCGACGAGGTTGAAATAGAAAAACGGCGCCAGCTTGGCAGCTTCGGCGCGTTGATAGGCCGCGACGGTTAAGAAATGCGTGGCGGCGGTGATCATGCCAAGGCCTGCTGCGGGCAGAAGTATCGCCAGGCCAAATTGGCCAAATTCCGGCAAGGCAAGCGGCAACAACATCAAAGCGCCCAGCAGGCATTGGATGGCGAGGGCGGAAACCGGGTGGCCGGTTGGCCCGGCGGATCGGGTGGTGGCCAGAAACAGGCCCAGTAGTGCACCCCCTGCCAGGGCGAAAACCATACCGATTTCAAATTCGGCCCCAGGCTTCAGGATCAGCAATGCGCCCAGAAAACTGACCGCAGCACCAGTGATGCGCGGCAGGGTAAGCCGTTCCCTATAGACGACGACCGAGACCATCGTGGCGATGATCGGCGCGATCAGAAAGCCACCGACTGCGTTGGCGAGCGGGATCAGCGACAAGGCCAGGATCAACAGGGTCATGGCGCCGATGACAAGGGCGGTGCGCAAGACGATGCCCAGCCGTTCGGCGCGCGGGAAATCCAGGCGAACACCGCGCAGGCGGGCGACCGACAGGGCCAACAGGCCAGCGCTGAAGTAGCGTAGAAAGACGATGAAGAAGGGCGACAGGGTTTGGCCCAGATACTTGGACAAGGCGTCGCCCATAGGGGTTAGCGACATGGATAAAAGGATTAAGAAAACACCGCTTTGCATCCAAAAACCAATATGTATCAAGCCAGAGGTATGCCTGGCTGACCCTATTTGCCTAGGTCAAAATGGTTAACAAAAGGTTAATTTCGCGATTTCAGAAGGGCAGGCGCGCGCCAGAGCGTAAGATTGCGCGCGCCTCCGGGCGGTAGGTATCGCGGTCGCCGTCATGGCTGTCGCCTTCGTGCAGGATCAGGGGCGCATACAGGCGAAAGGCGGCCCGGCCGGATTTGCGAGCCTGCACCAGAACACGGTTGGCGGGCTGGCCTGTCCGGGCTGCCAGCGGTTTGACGGCGATGCTGCCGACGCGGGCGTCAAGGGCGGCCAGGATGTCGGGCAGGCGTTCGGCCAGGTGGATCAGCGTCAGGTATCCCCGCGGGTTCAGGCGCCGGATTGCTACGTCGATCCAGATGCTCAGGGGCGTGGCCTCGCGAAAGGCGGTTTCGCGGCCAGCATCGGTGGCTTTGGTGCCGTGGCCCTGTCGCAAATAGGGTGGATTGGCGATGACGTGATCATAGCCGCTGGCGGTGATCTGGGCTGGCAGGGCCGCAAGATCGGCGGTGGTCACGGCCAGTGCGATGCCATTGGCGGCGGCATTGCGCGCAGCAAGGGCGGCGTATTCCGGTTGCAGTTCAACCCCGGTCAGCGACAGGTTTTTCACGCGCTGGCCAAGGCAAAGTGACGCAACCCCGGCGCCGCAGCCAAGTTCCAACACCGTCTCGCCCGGCTTGGCGGGGGTGGCGGCGGCCAGAAAGACCGGATCGGTTGCCGCGCGGTAGCCATTTTTGGGTTGCAGGATGCGCAAAGCACCGCCCAGAAAGCCGTCTTCGGTCAGTTCGCTGTTGGCAAATTGCATTGGTCAGGCCGAATAATCGATGTCGTTGTCGCGCATGACGGCGCGGGCAAGGAAGCGGTCGCTGTTGGCGACCATCAGGCGGCGCGGCATGATTCCGATGGAGCCTTCAAGCACGCTCATATGGACGTCCATTTCAAAGCAGTCTATACCTTCCCCTCGGAGAAGAGCTTTGGCAAAGGCGATGACAGTCGGGTCGTTTGTTCTGAGAAGTTCTTGCATAAAGCGGACTTAACGGCAGGTTTGCACGCTTGTCGAGGGATATGAGGATCGCGCCAATGGATCAGATCGTGTCGGCTTCAAAACCGCATGAAGAGCTCGCGCAGCTTTTAGCCAAAGAAATGGTTGAGGTTGATGCGCTAATCCGGCGGAAAATGGCGTCGGAAAATGCACCGCGCATCCCCGAGGTGACGGCCCATCTGGTCGAGGCCGGTGGCAAACGCCTGCGCCCGTTGCTGACGCTGGCATCCGCGCGATTGTGCGATTACGCCGGGCCATATCACGTGCATCTGGCGGCAACGGTTGAGTTTATTCACACGGCGACCCTGCTGCATGACGACGTGGTTGACGAAAGTGACCGGCGGCGCGGGCGACCGACGGCGAACCTGCTTTGGGACAACAAATCCTCGGTTCTGGTTGGGGATTATCTGTTTTCACGCTCGTTCCAGTTGATGGTGGAGACAGGCTCACTGCGGGTGCTGGATATTCTGGCAAATGCCTCGGCCACGATTGCTGAAGGGGAGGTGCTGCAACTGACAGCGGCGCAGGATTTGCGCACCGATCAGGGGGTTTATCTGAAAGTGGTGCGGGGCAAAACCGCAGCTTTGTTTGCTGCCGCGACCGAGGTTGGCGGCGTGATTGCCGGGGCCAGCAGCGGCCATGTCAACGCGTTGCGGGATTATGGTGACGCGCTGGGCATCAGCTTTCAGATCGTGGATGATCTGTTGGATTACGGCGGGGCCAGCGACCAGCTTGGCAAGAATATCGGCGATGATTTCCGCGAGGGTAAGCTGACGCTGCCTTTGATCAAAGCGGTCGAAAAGGCCGATGCGACCGAGCGGGCGTTCTGGTCGCGGGTGATCGAGGAGCGCAAGCAGCAAGATGGTGATCTGGCGCAGGCGATGGCCTTGATGAAGCGGCACGGTGCTTTGGAAGAAACCCGCGAAGACGCGATTTACTGGGCCGAAAAGGCCAAGGCGTCAATATCGGTTTTGCCACAAAGCAAGCTGCGCGATCTGATGGCGGATCTGGCGAATTACGTGGTGGAACGGGTGGTCTGATCAGGCCAGCCGGGTCGGTTTGACCCACCAGTTTGGCTGGCGCGCCTGAATTTCTTGCGCGGCCATGCGTGCTGCGGCATCCGTCTCAAACAGCCCAAAACTTGTGGCACCTGCGCCTGACATGCGGGCCAAAGCGCAGCCAGATTGTTGTACCAGCGCTTGCAGAACCTCGGCGATAGTTGGGCAAAGGGCGATTGCCGGGGCCTCCAGATCGTTGCGCTGAACCTTCAGATAGAGCAGCCATTGGCTGTGATCCAGACTGGTTGGCGGCGGTTGCAAGGTCGGGTTGGTTTTGCTGGCGAGCTGCTGAAACACCGCCGGGGTTGATAGGCTGAGGCCGGGGTTAACCAGAACGGCAGGAAAGGCAGGCAGGCTGAGCGGGCTGATCGTTTCACCAATGCCTTGCATCCGCGCGGCGCCCCCGGCCAGGCAGACCGGCACATCAGCCCCAAGGGTCAAAACGGCGGCAGGATCGGGCAGCGGCAGGTGCCAAAGATCGGCCAGCAGGCGCAGGCAGGTCGCCGCATCGGACGATCCACCCCCGATGCCCGAGGCCACGGGCAGGATTTTTTCAAGCGTGATCTGGGCGGTTTTGATCGGATCAAGCAGGTGTGCGGCCTGCAAGACCAGATTGTCAGCGTCAGCCGTCAGCTTGCCGGCCATCGGGCCCGTCAGCGTTAGTGTCATCTCGTCGGCAACAGTCACGCTAAGGCGGTCGCCGATATCGGCAAAGCAGACCAGGCTGTCGAGCAGGTGATAGCCATCGGCGCGCTGGCCCGTGACGTGCAGGGCAAGGTTGATTTTGGCCGGGGCAAGCATATCAGTCCGAGGATGTGCCGTTGGCCGCCTCGGTTTTCAGCACTTCATCAAGGCCCTGTTCCAGCTTTTTGCGGATACGCTCTGCCTCGGCCTCTTCGGGCTCAAAGGACAGGGCGCGGCGCCATTGGAACTGTGCTTCCAATTTGCGGCCAACCATCCAATAGGCATCCCCTAGATGGTCGTTGATGATCGGGTCAACCGGCAGCAATTCAACGGCGCGCTCCAGCGGTTGCACGGCTTCGTCAAACTTGCCGATACGGTACAGAACCCAGCCAAGGGAGTCCGTGATATAGCCGTCATTCGGGCGCTGGGCGACGGCCTTTTCGATCATCTGCTGGGCTTCGTCGTATTTTATCCGCTTTTCCACCAGCCCATAGCCAAGATAGTTCAACACCAAAGGCTGATCGGGGGAGAGTTGCAGGGCAAACCGGAAGTCGGCCTCGGCCTTGTCCCAGGCGCCTTCGCGTTCATAGGTGATGCCGCGTGCGTAATATAAAAACCAGTGGTTTGGCTGGGCATCGGGCAGAAGCTGGATGGCTTGGTTATAAGCCTCGGTCGCTTCGGAAAAGCGGGATTGGCGGCGCAGGGCATCGCCAAGCGAGGTGAACACTGTCGGGATTTGTTTGTGGGTTTTGGTGAGGCCGCGCAGGACTTCGATGGCGGCATCAATTTTATCCGCCGATTGCAGGGCTTCGGCGCGGCCGATTTCGGCGCTGTAAAAGATCGGGTGATCTGTGGGGACTTTGTTGAAACTTTCGACCGCCAGATCATATTGGCCCTGACCGTTCAGAAGGCTGGCAACCAAAAGCACGGCTTCCACCGATTGCGGGCGGGTGAATTCGGAAATGCGGCTATAGATCAGGCCAAACCGGTCGTTTTCTTCACCTGACAACACGGTTGCGAGGGTCAGAAAAACCTCGGCCACGCCTTGGGTCGGGTCGGTGACAAAGTCATAGGGCAGGGTTTCGCCGGCGTTCAGGCGGTTCAGCATATCAAGGATTTGCGGATCGCCCGAGCCGTTCAGCGCGTCAGCGGCCATGTTGCGGGCGTCGTCGGTACGCTCCAACTGGGACAGCATCAGGATATGCGCGACAAGGCTGCCGCGCCCGATACGAATTGGCTGGGTGCCGCCGCCCGACAGGACTAGTTCGGCGGCTTCAAAATCACCGACGACGGCCAAGGTCAAGGCGCGGTGGTAATCGCTGAAGACTTTCATTGCGTCGGTTTTGGCCATTTCGTCAAACAGCGCGGTGGCGTCGGCCATGCGGCCAAGGCCAAGGTAGATCCAGCCGCGCACAAGCCCGTCCAGCAGCGGGCTGAAGCCAACACCGCGTTCGTAAAGGGTGTTTGCGGCTTCAAAATCACCTTTGCGGATGTCTTCGGCCAGCAGCACAAGCTGTGCCAGTTGGCTTTCAGCGCCCTTGGCTTCCAACTGTCGTGCCAGGGCCAAGCTTAGCAGCATGTCGCCACGGCCGATATTGGCCAAAAGCGCGTTTTGCATCAGGACCAGATTGTCAGGATCCTGCGCCAGAGCACGGCCATAATAAAGCGCGGCTTCGGTGTAATTGTTATCGTAATTGGCTTGGGCGGCGGCCAGATAACTGCCTGCAAGACTTTCGGCGCGACTGGGCGAAGGGAGTGCGGCCAACGCGAAGGTGGCAGCTGCAATGGCGACAAGGACGGGCCTGAAAGACAAGGTCACGCGGGGATTCTCCGGGGCAAAAAACAGTTGGGGAGGAGCCTAGTGCCCCTCCCCCCTATTAGCAATGCAACCGCCATGCCATTTGCACAAGTTTCCGTCAGTTTACATATTCGGGTAGTTCGGCCCTTCGCCGCCCTGCGGGGTTTGCCAGTTGATGTTCTGGCTGGGGTCTTTGATGTCGCAGGTTTTGCAATGCACGCAGTTCTGAGCGTTGATCTGGAAGCGCGGGTTGGACCCGTCGTCGTCCCGCAGAACCTCATAAACCCCGGCCGGGCAATACCGCTGCGCCGGTTCGGCATATTGCGGCAGATTGACTGAAACCGGGATGCTGGCATCGGCCAGTTGCAAATGGCACGGCTGTTCTTCGGCGTGGTTGGTGGCCGAAAAGCTGACATTGGTCAGCCGGTCAAACGACAGCACGCCATCGGGTTTGGGGTAGTCCAGCATCTTGTGTTTGGACGCCGGTTCGGTCGCGGCGGCGTCAGATTTGCCGTGTTTCAGGGTGCCAAGAGGGTTCCAGCCGGTGAGGTTGGCGACCCACATGTCAAACCCACCCAGCACCAGCGAGGTGACAAGGCCGAATTTCGACCACAGCGGTTTGACATTGCGCACGCGCTTCAGGTCTTTGGCGATCGGGCCGCTGCGCAGATCGGTTTCATAGGCCGACAGCTCATCCCCGGAGCGCCCGTCCTTGATGGCGGCAAAGGCTGCCTCGGCGGCGGCTTTGCCTGACAGCATGGCGTTGTGGTTACCCTTGATACGCGGCACGTTGACCAACCCGGCGGAACAGCCCAGCAGCGCAACACCGGGGGCGACCAGTTTCGGGATCGACTGCCAGCCGCCTTCGGAAATGGCGCGTGCGCCGTAAGCGACGCGTTTGCCGCCTTCCAGGATTTTGGCGATTTCCGGGTGATGCTTGAACCGCTGGAATTCCATATAAGGGAACAAATACGGGTTTTTGTAGTTCAGGTGAACCACAAAGCCGATATAGATCTGATTGTTTTCAAGGTGATAGATGAAAGACCCACCCCCTGCATTGCCGCCCAGCGGCCAGCCCATCGTGTGGGTGACGGTGCCTTCAGCGTGGTTTTCTGGTTTGATCTCCCAGATTTCCTTCATGCCGAGGCCGAATTTCGGAACGTCCTTGCCCTTTTGCAGGTCGTATTTGGCGATCACCTGTTTGGCGAGGGAGCCGCGCACGCCTTCGGACAGGAACACGTATTTTCCGTGCAGTTCCATGCCCGGTTCATAGGACGGGCCGGGCGTGCCGTCGGGGTTTTTGCCAAACTCACCGGCGACCACGCCTTTGACTTCGCCATTATCGCCGTAAACCAGTTCGGAACAGGCCATGCCGGGGAAAACCTCGACCCCCATTTCTTCGGCCTGTTCGGCCATCCAGCGGCAGACATTGGCCATCGACACGATGTATTTGCCGTGGTTGTTCATCAAGGGCGGCATCGGCCAGTTGGGGATGCGCAGGCTGCCGCCTTCGCCGAGGATCAGGAAGTTGTCCTTCTTGACCGGCACCGTGATCGGCGCACCTTTGGCTTGCCAGTCAGGCATCAGGGCATCAAGGCCTGACGTGTCCAGAACCGCGCCCGAAAGGATATGCGCGCCAACCTCAGAGCCCTTTTCCAGCACCACCACATTCAAATCGGCATCCAGCTGTTTCAGACGGATCGCGGCGGACAGGCCAGCAGGCCCCGCACCAACGATTACAACATCATATTCCATCGACTCGCGTTCGATCTCGGACATGGTTTTCCTTCCCATCTTTTCAGCGGACGCTTTGCGCGCCTGGATCATCTTTGTTCTTGCCGCGATATGCCTAGCCAAGCTGGTTCGCAAGGTCAATTGAGACGCGACGAAAGGAAGGGGGTTTCTGCCCTATTCGGGCGAAACCCCAGTGAAAGGCAAGCCGCGCCGCAATTGCCAGACGCCGGTCAGCGCCAGGATCGAAAAATAGCCGTCAACCGCGTAGTGCCAGCCCAGATAGACCGACAAAAACAGGATGATCGTGCAGAACAGGATGCCGGGGATGGCCCAAATCAGGCCGCGCTCAACCCCATAAAGGGCGATGACGGTTGCGATGCCGACATGGACGCTGGGAAAGGCGGAAATGCCGGTGCCGATCTCCTGATCGCGGTCGGCCAGGAAATGCCACAGATCCTGCTGGATGATGCCAAAGATCGTGGTTGTGACCTGGCTGGTTTGCAAGGCGTTGGTCAGCCCGACAAATTCACTGCCGCCCATGTAGCGGTCAAAATAGACCGGACCGACGGACAGGCCGGCCAGCGCCAGAATATTGCCAAGGCCGATCCAGGTCAGCAAATACAGCAGCAGAAACCGCGAAACCCGGTTGGGATCGCGATCAACCAGCACAAGGCAGATCGGGAAGATGAAGGCGGGGATTGACCAGATCGTCAGGTAAAAGGTTGTCGCAAGGCCCGACGGGATGACCGATGACAGCGCATGTGTCAGAACCCAGGGGTCAGTGCCGAAATGCAATTGCCGGTCGATATCAGCAAAAAAACGGTCGGCGTAAAAGGGAAAGACCTGCGGCAGGGAGGCCTTGAGGGCGGCAAAGGAGTAGGCGATCAGCAGGCTGGCCGCGGTGGCAAGCACCAGGTTTCGCAGCATGTCGATGCTAAATTTCAGGCGCGTCACCAGTAAAAACAGCAAAATCAGGGCGGCAAGATAGGGCAGCAGGGCTTGCAATGCGCCCCAATGGGCCAGGGGCACAAGCATCATATTAACGAAATACTGCAAAGGATTGTCGCGCAGCAGAAGGATCAGCCCGACCATGACCAGAAAGTACAGAAGAGAGAGGCGAAGAAAACTCCTCAAGACGCCTGCCATCAGTTGTTGCCCGTTCTTTGCTTTTTCGCGACGTTACTAAAGAACGCCCTGATCTTCAAAGCGAATTCGCCGCTGTTGCGGGTCGGCCGGCTGGTCTTGGGGCGGATGGCAACAGAATCCCTTGCTCTTGCGGTTGTCAAATCCTATGTTCAGCCTTCGAAGAAACACCCCTAAAGGACAATGCCCGCCAATGGAAAAAGTTCCGGTAACGCCCCGCGGATTCAAGGCGATGGATGAAGAATTGCGCGCCCTGAAATCAACTGCCCGCCCGGCCGTGATCAAGGCAATTGCCGAAGCGCGTGAGCACGGCGATCTGTCGGAGAACGCCGAATATCACGCCGCACGTGAGCAGCAGAGCCATATCGAGGGCCGCATCAAAGAGCTTGAGTCGCTGATTTCGCTGGCCGAGGTGATTGACGTGAAGAAGCTGCGCGGCTCAATCAAATTCGGGGCGACGGTTGGTCTGATTGATGAAGACACCGAAGAAGAAAAGACCTACCAGATTGTTGGCGAGCCGGAGGCCGATATTGAAAAGAACCTTCTGAACATCAAGTCGCCGATTGCGCGGGCCTTGATCGGCAAAGAGGAAGGTGACAGTGTTGAGGTCAAAACCCCTGGCGGGACCAAAAGTTACGAAATTATCAGTGTGAAATTCATCTGAGGTCAGTTTTCCCTGGGGGCAGTGGCGACATGGAGTCAGAAAAACCGGATACACCGCTGGACCTGGGAATTTACGGGCGTCAGATACGTGGCCGGGTGGAAATATCCGATATCATCGCCGCCGTTTTAAGCCTGTTCTGGGTGGGCATCGTTGCCGGTTTCTGGTTTTTCATCGGCATATCGTCAGATAGCGACTCGCCGGGGTTCAACCCGATGACGTTTGTGATGACAATGGTGTCGATCCTGCTGCCAATCGGGCTGATCTGGGTGGCCAGTGCCGGGGCGAAAACCGCCAAAGTGATGCGCGAAGAGGCGTCGCGGTTGCAAGCTTCGATCGACGCGATGCGGCATGCTTATGTGCAGCAACAGCAAACCGCCGGGCAAAGCGTGCGGCCGTCTCTGAAAAAGCAGCTTGATGAGATCGCGGCCTCGCAAAAGCAGACCGAAAGCGCGATTGCGACGTTTGCATCGCGTCGCGAAGGCGCGCAGGCGGCCCCGGCCTCGACCAGCAAGGCGGCGTTGACGCGCAAGGTTGTGCCCCAAACCGAGGGCCAGTCGTCACTGGCATTGGGCACGCCGGTCACTGATCTGGCAGAGCCGATCACGATTTCTGAGTTTATCCGGGCGATGAATTTCCCGGAAACCGAAGAGGATAAAGAAGGCTTTCGCACCCTGCGCCGGGCGCTGGAAGACCGCGATGTCGCCAAGATGAT
Organism: uncultured Rhodobacter sp.; assembly: GCA_964469075.1. Classification (GTDB taxonomy): domain Bacteria; phylum Pseudomonadota; class Alphaproteobacteria; order Rhodobacterales; family Rhodobacteraceae; genus UBA5972. The sequence goes on along the minus strand of CAYXXQ010000053.1, from coordinate 800 downwards.
CCGCGCTTCGCAGGATATTCTGACGCTGTTGTCACAGGACGGTATTTACATGGACGATCTGCGCCCGGACCGGCCCCGAGCTGAGACCTGGCGGCGGTTTGCGCAGGGCGACCGTGGCCCGGCGGTGGCGGGCTTGGGCGGCATTCGCGACCGGTCTTGTCTGGCGCTTGCAAACGGTCGAATGAAGCAGGATCCGGTGTTTCGCGACGCTGCGCATCATTTTTTGCGGCAGTTCGATGCGGTGCTGACCGAGTTTGAAAAGAACGCCACCGATCAGGAATTGATTGATATGGGCGAAACCCGCACGGCGCGGGCTTTCATGCTGCTGGGGCGGATTGCTGGGACATTTGATTAAGGCGTTTTGCGTTTTGTCTGATGCAGCTTCATCTCAGGTCACCCGAAATTGGGGTGATTTGAGATTCACATCAAACGCAAAACGCTCTAGGCGGTTTCGGGCGTCAGATGCCGAAGGCAGAATAGGGGTAATAGGTCACGGGGTTGCCTTCGTTGATGTCGCGGGCGGCGTCGCCCAGTTCCACCAGACCTTCGGCCCAGCTTAGGCCAGATATCCGCCCGGACCCTTCAGATTTGAAACACGCCACCCGCCCGTCATGGCCGATTTTTGCGCGCAAATATTCGCGCCGTCCGGGCTTTTTGGATTTGCTGAAACCGGCGGGCACCAGAAAGCCGGTTGGGGTTTGCCAGGTGGCCCCCGCCAGCAGGCCAAGCGCGGGGCGTGCGAAAATCAGGGTGCAGACGAAGGCCGCGACCGGGTTGCCGGGCAGGCCAAACAGCGGCAC
>CAYXXQ010000052.1:0-13999 GCA_964469075.1 uncultured Rhodobacter sp. | reverse complement strand
TGGCGCTGCTGGTCGGCCCGGATCAGAAATGGCTGACCACCGAAGGGTTCCTTGATAAGGTTGACGAAAACCTCAGCAAGGCGCTGGCGGGCTAAGCCCCTGACAATACTCGATTATGAAAGGGCCGGGATTTCCCCGGCCCATTCGCTTCCACCCTCCGGATCTTTGTGAAATGACCGCCGACAAACCTCGTCACAGTCCGTTTCAGGATGCCCAAGGCATACTTTTCGGCAGCTTCATGTGCGCTTTTTCGGTGCTGGTATTGCAGGATCAAGGCTTTGTCACCGGCCAGACCGCCGGCATCGCCGTCTTAATCACTTACCTGTCGGGCTGGAGTTTTGGCGCGGTATTTTTCGCCGTCAACCTGCCGTTTTACTGGTTTGCCTATCGCCGCGTCGGCGGTGTATTCCTGTTGAAAACCCTGATCGCTGTGGCACTGGTGTCAGGCTTCACCCAAGTCCTGCCCAACCTGATCCGGTTTGAGCAACTCAACCCAATCGCCGCCTCGGTATTGGCTGGCGTCACGGCCGGATCCGGCCTGATCGCGGTCTTTCGCCACGGCGCCAGCCTTGGCGGCATCGGCATCGTCGCCCTTTATATCCAGGACAAAACCGGCTTTCGCGCCGGTTGGTTGCAGATGGCCCTGGACGCGTTGATCTTCGCGGTCGCCTTCCTGCTGCTTGATCCGCTGGCCACCGCCTACGCGCTGATCGGCGCAGTGATCGTCAACCTGATCATAGCCATCAACCACCGCCGCGACTATTACATCGCCTACTAAACGCCCTCAACAAAGGTGTATTCCCGGTCCGCAGCGGGCAGCCCATGCGCCAGCGCTGCCTGATATTCCGGACCGTGATAAAACGCCAGCGCTGTGTCCATATCCTTGAAGCGGATGATCACATTGCGGGCCCAATCCTTGCCCTCCATCACTTTGTAATCGCCGCCGCGGGCCAGAAACTCGCCACCATATTGGGCGACTGCCGGTCCCGCCAGAACCGCATATTTGGCATATTCTTCCTGATCGGTCACATTGACGCGCACAATCGCATAAACCGCCATTTCTAGCCCTCCAACAAAGTTTTCACGGCCATAATCGCCGCATCCGCATTTTCAGCACTTGGCCCACCGGCCTGGGCCATATCGGCCCGACCGCCGCCGCCCTTGCCGCCAAGCGCCTCGGCCGCTGCCTTAACCATATCAACCGCCGAAATTCGACCGGTCAAATCCTCGGTCACACCCGCTGCGACCGCCGCCTTGTCGCCGGTATCCGCGATCAACAGGATCGCCCCGGACCCCAGCCGCGCCTTATGTTCATCAATCAAGCCGCGCAAATCCTTGCCCGATACGCCTGTTAATACTTGCGCCAGCAACGGCACCCCATTGATGGAAACTGCTTCGGGTGCTGCCGCCTGCCCGCCACCGGCCAAGGCCAGTTGCCGCCGCAAATCAGCCAGCTCGTTTTGCAGCGACTTGCGTTCATCCAACAGCGCGCGCGCGCGCGCCGCCACGTCTTCGGGCCGGGTTTTCAGCACCAAGGCCGCATCGTTCAACGCTGTTTCTTCCGCCGCAACATGGGCCAGCGCGCCCTGGCCTGTCAGCGCTTCGATCCGCCGAACGCCACTTGCCGAGGCGCTTTCCGACACCAGTTTGAACAGCCCGATATCGCCGGTCCGCCGCACATGCGTGCCGCCGCAAAGCTCGATCGAGTAGGTATCGCCATCGCCGCCCCGCCCGGATCCGGCTTCAAGCCCCATCGACACGACCCGCACTTCGTCGCCGTATTTTTCACCAAACAACGCCTGCGCACCCAATTCACGCGCCTCATCCGGCGTCATGATCCGGGTTTCAACCGCCATGTTCTGGCGAATGAACGCGTTCACATCCGCTTCAACCTGCGCCAATTCGCCAGGGGCCACGGCCTTCGCGTGGCTGAAATCAAACCGCAACCGATCATCATCATTCAACGACCCGCGCTGCGCCACATGATCGCCCAGCTGCTGGCGAAGTGCTTCATGCAACAAATGGGTTGCCGAATGGTTGGCCCGGATCGCACTGCGTCGGGCGTGATTGACCAGCAATTCGGCCGCCACACCAGCGACCAATTTCCCTTCGGTCACCTCGGCAATATGCACAAAAACCCCGGCGCGTTTCTTGACTTCAAGAATGCGCGCCGCACCGCCATCGGTCTTCAAATCCCCGCTGTCGCCGACCTGGCCACCGGATTCGCCATAAAACGGCGTCTGATTCAGCACGATCTGAACGGTTTCACCCGCCCTAGCCGCCTTGACCTCGGCCCCATCCCGCACCAGCGCCAGGATCTGCCCCTCGGCCTTTTCGGTGTCGTAGCCCAAAAACTCGGTCACACCTCTGGTCTCAGCGATCTCAAACCAAATCGCTTCCTGCCCCGCCTCGCCCGAGCCGGACCAAGCCGCCCGCGCCTTGGCCTTCTGTTCAGCCATCGCGGCATCAAACCCGTCAACGTCAACCACCACACCCTTTTCGCGCAGCGCATCCTGGGTCAGATCCAGCGGAAATCCGTAGGTGTCATAAAGGCGAAACGCGGTTTCCCCCGGCAAATGCGCGCCTTCAGGCAGATCTTTCAGCGCGTCATCCAACAGCTTCAGACCGCGATCAAGCGTGGTCTTGAACCGGGTCTCTTCCGACAACAACGTTTCTTCGATCATCGACTGCGCCCGGCCAAGTTCCGGAAACGCCTGGCCCATCTGCTTGACCAAAGCGGGCACCAGCCGGTGCATCAACGGATCCTTCGCGCCCAACAAATGCGCATGCCGCATCGCGCGGCGCATAATCCGGCGCAACACATAACCGCGCCCTTCATTGCTGGGTAAAACCCCATCGGCCATCAGAAACGAGGTCGACCTGAGATGATCGGCGATCACCCGGTGATGCATTTTGCCCGGCCCGTCCGGATCGACCGAGGTCGCATGCGCCGACGCCTCGATCAGATCACGCATCAGATCGGTGTCATAATTGTCGTGCTTGCCTTGCAGCAGCGCGCCAATCCGCTCCAACCCCATGCCGGTATCAATCGATTGGTTCGGCAAGGGCGTCATGCTGCCTTCTTCAAACTGCTCGTTCTGCATGAAAACAAGGTTCCAGATCTCGATAAACCGGTCGCCATCTTCCTCGGCTGAGCCAGGTGGTCCGCCCCAAATCTGATCACCGTGATCGTAAAAAATCTCGGTACACGGCCCGCATGGCCCGGTCGGTCCCATCATCCAGAAATTGTCGTTGGTGGCGATGCGGATGATCCGCTCGTCCGGCAACCCGGCGACCTTTTTCCAGATTTCCGCCGCCTCGTCATCGGTATGGTAAACCGTGACCAGCAGCTTATCTTTGTCGATGCCAAACTCCTGCGTCAGCAAGTTCCAGGCATAGGGGATCGCCGCTTCCTTGAAGTAATCGCCAAAGGAAAAATTGCCGAGCATTTCGAAAAAAGTGTGATGCCGCGCGGTATAACCGACATTGTCCAGATCATTGTGCTTGCCCCCGGCGCGCACGCATTTTTGGCTGGTGGCGGCGCGTTTGTAATCGCGATGCTCAACCCCGGTGAACACGTTCTTGAACTGCACCATGCCCGAATTGACAAACATCAACGTCGGGTCATTGCGCGGCACAAGTGGGGAGCTTTCGACGATCGCGTGATCGTTTTCCTCGAAATACTTCAGAAAAGTCGAGCGGATGTCGTTCAACGAAGCCATGATCGGGCGGTCCTTGGGCAGGGTGATAAATCCCGGAATGTTTACCCCTGCCCCAAAGCGCTGTCCACAGGCCAAAACACCAAAGGGCCGGTTTGACGGATGCAAACCGGCCCTTTGGTGACATGAAAGCGCAGCTTAAGCTTCGACAACCTCATCGGCGTCGTCAACATCTGGCGGCATGTCAAAATCCAGGCCATGTGCGGCGCGGATCTTATCCTCGATCTCATAGGCGATCTTTTTGTTTTCTTTCATGAAAGTCTTGGCGTTCTCGCGCCCTTGACCGATCCGCTGATCCCCATAAGAAAACCAGGAGCCTGACTTTTCAACGATCCCGGCCTTCACCCCAAGATCCAGCAGTTCACCGGTTTTCGAAATGCCTTCGCCATACATGATGTCAAATTCCACCTGCTTGAACGGCGGCGCCACCTTGTTCTTCACGACTTTAACACGGGTTGCGTTGCCGACGATTTCGTCGCGATCCTTGATCTGACCAATCCGGCGGATATCTAGCCGCACCGACGAGTAAAATTTCAGCGCATTGCCGCCCGAAGTGGTTTCCGGGCTGCCAAACATCACGCCGATTTTCATGCGAATCTGGTTGATGAAAATCACCATGCATTTCGATTTCGAAATGGACCCCGTCAGTTTGCGCATCGCCTGGCTCATCAAGCGCGCCTGAGCGCCGACCTGATGGTCGCCCATATCGCCTTCAAGTTCGGCCTTTGGCGTCAGAGCCGCAACCGAATCAACCACCACCAATGACACGGCGCCGGACCGGACCAGCGTGTCGGTAATTTCCAGTGCCTGTTCGCCGGTATCGGGTTGGCTGATCAGCAATTCATCCAAATCCACCCCCAGTTTGCGGGCATATAGCGGATCAAGCGCGTGTTCCGCATCGACAAAGGCGCAGATGCCGCCTTTCTTTTGTTCTTCCGCGACCACATGCAGGGTCAGCGTGGTCTTGCCGGAGCTTTCCGGGCCGTAAATTTCGATGATCCGCCCCTTGGGCAGGCCGCCAATACCAAGCGCGATATCCAGGCCGATCGACCCGGTTGAGGTCGATTCCATTTCCGCGATCGCCCCGCCCTTGCCCAATTTCATGATCGAGCCTTTGCCAAAACTCCGTTCGATTTGGCTGAGGGCTGAATCCAGCGCCTTTTGTTTGTCCATGTCGCGTCTTTCGCTAAAATCAAGAAGGGCTGATGCCATTTCGAACCTCTTATTTCATATGTTTGTTGTCGCGGCAATCACTGCTCATGTTCGCCTCCTGTTCTCAACCTTATGAGATCAAACAGGGAACATTTCAACATAAATCTTCGCATGCCCACTGTTTATGATCTGGGTTAAAGAGTAGTTTACAAATCAAGCAGTACCCAACAATACATCAATGCAGGCGCTCAAGATGATGATTTTATGGAAGGAAAGGCTTGCCTTTCTGGCGGTTCCAAAGACCGGATCAACCGCAATCGAATCCATTTTGGCGCCAATGGCTGCGATCACCTTTCAGCGCCCACCGATGGTCAAACATATCACCTTGCAGCGGTTCAACCGGTTTATGTTGCCGTATCTTGATAAAATGGGGCTGGGGGATGTCGAAACTTTCGCCGTCATGCGCGAACCCGTGGCTTGGCTTGGCAGTTGGTATCGCTACCGTCAGCGCCCGGAATTGGATGGCTCAGCCAAAAGCACCCTTGGGTTAAGTTTTGACGCGTTTGTTGCTGCCTATCTTCAGGGCGGCAAACGTCCGGCCTTTGCTGATCTTGGTTCGCAAGCGCGGCAACTGTCGAAAAGCCGTGGCCAGATCGGAGTTGATCACCTGTTTCGCTACGAAGACCTCGGGGATCTGGTTGAGTTTTTGCAGCAGAAAACCGGCCGAGCCTTTGAGTTGCCGCAGAAAAACGTCTCACCACAGATGGATTTGCAACTGTCGACCGAACTGGATGCGCACCTACGCCAAGCCTACGCTTTTGATTTCTCGGTTTATGAAGGGCTGCGTGCGGCGAAACCCTAACCCGGCAGATCAGGCCGCCAACAATTGCCCGCGCACTTTTTCAGTCAGATCATTCAGCGAAAACGGTTTTGGCAGGAACACCGAGTTGTTGATTTTCGCTTCCTTGTCGGCAAATGATTCTTCAGCATAGCCTGACACGAACACCACGCGCACATCCGGGCGGGTTTTCTGGGCTTCGCGCACCCAGGTCGGGCCGTCCATCCCGGGCATGATCACGTCGGTTACGAAAACATCAACCTCAAGGCTGCCATCCTCCAGCAAGGCCAGCGCTTCTTCGGCATCGGCGGCCTCATGTACCGTATAGCCGCGCATCCGCAAGGCGCGGGCGGCAAAGGCACGCACCGGGGCCTCATCCTCGACAAGCAGCACGACCCCGTCTTCGCGGGCCGTGCGTGGTGCCGATTTAGCGGCAGTATCCGGCGGCAGGATCTGCGACTTCGGACTGGTATCGGCGGGTAGCAGCACCTGAAACTCACACCCCTGCCCCGGCGCGCTTTTGACAAAGACAAAACCGCCAGTCTGTTTGACGATGCCATAGACCATCGACAGGCCAAGCCCGGTGCCTTCGCCGGTTTTCTTGGTGGTATAGAACGGCTCAAATATCTTGCGGAGGTTTTCAGGCGGGATGCCTGCCCCGGAATCGCAAACCCGGATTGACAGATACTGCCCCGGCGGCACCATCGCACGGTCGCGCTGCATTTCTTCCGCCAGATCCAGCCGATCCGCCAGAACCGTCACTTCGCCGCCTTCCTGCATGGCGTCACGCGCGTTGACGACAAGATTCATCAAGACCTGTTCCAGCTGCCGTTTGTCAGCCCGGACATGGCACAGATCAGGGCCGTAAACCACGTTCAGGCTGACCTTCTCGCCAAGCAACCGGTTTAGAAGATGCGACAGATCAGACAGGGTATTTTGAATATCAAGCGCCTGTGGGCGCAGGTTTTGTTTGCGCGAATAGGCCAGCAATTGATTGACAAGGCTGGCGGCGCGGTTGGCGTTCTGGTTGATCTGAATGAGGTCGCCATAATCCGGATCACCCTCGTCATGGCGCAGCAACAGAAGGTCGCAATAGCCAGAGATTGCCGTCAGCAAGTTATTGAAATCATGGGCAATACCCCCGGCCAACTGGCCGATTGCTTGCATTTTCTGACTTTGCACGAATTGCGCTTCCAGGGTCTTGAGTTCAGTCGCGTCATTTAGAACCGCGATCAGAACTTTTTCGCCGTTTTCCACCACTTGCTGCAAGGAAATCTGTAAGTACCTGTCTTCGATTGATCGCCGCGCCTGCACCACTTCTGAGCGGTTCAGAACCCGGCCGTCGGCCACATCCTGCAACCAATCGCCAATTGGCCGCCCCAGCCCTTCGACCAGATCGCTGAGGCTGGCTTCAAACTCTTCCGTCAAGTGCAGAAGGCCACGTGCCAGACGATTGGCCTCCAGTACGTCGCCGGTCGGCCCTAGGCGCATCAGAGCCACGGGCAGTTCGTCAAACATCTGCGCCGTCGTGCTTTGGGCCTGCCGTTCATCAGGGCATGGCAGCAAGAACACCTCACGTCGTCCGGTGTCGCGATGGGTTTCGATGGCCCGGACCATCACCGGCCCGGCATTGGTCGGGATCTGGTAAATCCCGTGTGACGACAGCGACACATCCTTGAACAATCGGTCGATATGGCTGATCCGCTTGCCAATCAGATCGACCATCGCACGGTTCATATGCAAAACCCCGCCAACGGAATTCAGCACCATCATCGGCAGGCTGATCGGGTCGGCCAGATCGGTGCCATCGGCGCGTAGTTCCACCAGATCTTCCAGCCGCCAGACGAAACCCTGGGGCTGAATGGAATGCGCGGAAAGACGCAAATGGCCCTTGGTCGTGACGATGTCTTCACTGGCTGATCGGTCCGTGCGGGCCTTGTGTTGCAGCCGGAAAATCACGCTGACAGGGTTGGAGGACCAATCCGACAGCAGCAGCACCAGCGATTGCCCCTCAAGGTTCTCAAACCGCGACCGGGCGGCCTTGTTGGCATAGGTGATTTCACCGTCGTCGTTCACAAACAGCGTCGGGGCGGCGTCGTTATGCACGAACACATCCAGCGATTCGTGGAAATGCTGGGCCGAGGCAAGATATCTGCGGTTCAGCCCGATCACCACCAGAGCCAGGGCAAAAACGGTGGAGCTGCAAACCCCAAAGGCCAGCGCAATCGTGTCATTTGGGATCAGGGTGCCCGGGATCAACAATCCGAGGCCAAGCCACACCAGAAGCCAGAGCCTGGGGGCGAAACGATGCGCACTGGCCGTCGCCCTGTTTTCCAAAACCGTTACATCACTCACAAGCCGGACCTTTGTTGCGAATCCCGCCCCGATTACCCATCGCGAATGGTTACGATCAGATTAACTGCAACCTATAGATGTGTAAAGAGAGTGTTAATCTCGCCTTAGTACAGCAACAAACAACCCATCGCCCCCGTCAAGTGGTGTGAATTGCTGCTGTTTTTCCAGCGTAAAACTATGATTTTGTGACAAAAACTTGCGGACTTGATCACTGTTTTCTGCCGCCAGCAATGAACAGGTCGCATAGGCCAGCACGCCGCGCGGACGTACAAATTCAGCGGATTTGACTAAAATTTTCTGTTGAAGCACCAAAAGTTCTGCCAGCCGATCCGGCGTCAGTGTCCATTTTGCAGCCGGCATCCGCCGCCAGGCGCCGCTGCCCGAACAGGGCACGTCCGCCAGCACCAGATCATAAAGGCCACTTCCGGCAAGGGCCGCAGCTGTCAGGCAGGTGATCTTGACACCAGCCCGCTGACTGCGTTTGGAGATGTCTTGCATGCGGGCCTGGTTCTGATCAAACGCGCTGAGGGAGGCGTCACTTAGCGCCGCGATTGCCAGGGATTTGCCACCGCCCCCGGCGCAATAATCAAGAATTCGGCCGGTTTTTGGCAGTGGCAAAGCCTCGACCACCGCTTGGGAGGCGGCGTCTTGCAATTCCACCCAGCCTTTCAGAAAAGCCGCAGATTGCGCGATCCGCCGGGGGTTTGTCAGAACCTCAAGCGCAGAGGTGGCCAGTGGATGCGGCCGAGCTTCAATCCCTTCCGCCGTCAGCGATTGCCTCACCTGTTCCAGGCGGGCTTTGCGATGATTGACGCGCAGAAACACCGGCGCGCGATCCCGCATGATCTGGAGGTTGTCCCTGTAATCCTGGCCGAGGCTTTGACGCAGCGGCGCTTCCAGCCAGTCAGGAATATCCAGTTGCACGGCGTCAGGCCAGGTGTTGTGCGCAGGGGGTTGCAGCACCTCCTGCGCGTCGCGTTTCGCGGGTGCATAGCCCTCGCCGGTGAACAGGCCAGCCGCATCCTGGCCTGTCAGGTGCAGATGGCCAAGCACCAGCGCGCGGCCGCTGTCACCTTGGCCCGCCGCCGCACATGACCGACGCTTTCGCAGGATGTCATAGACGATATCGCGGATCGCGGCACGATCACCGGACCCGGCGTAACGATTGCCACGGGCCCAGTTGATCAGAACCATTTCAACCGGGTTGAACACGACCTGATCAACCGGGGGGCTCAAGACCCGATCTGGCGGGCCAGCACCCACCCGATCCAGCACATCAATTGCTGCGGCCAGCCGGGCTGCCGGGGTCATGTTGCGCGCGCCGTGTTTATGTGATCACAAAACTTATCCACATTCATATCGCCTGGTAATTACATGTAATAAAGCGATTAAATCACTTCCAATAAGCCAAGTGCCAGGAATATCCAGGCTAGGAACAACAGGACGATGCCTGCCAGAAACACCTTGAACCGCATGATCACGTTGTTGGAGCGGACATGTATCATCCGGTGCCACACACGGCTGCCAACAAAGCCGACACAGGCCAGCGCGAACGGCATTGACGACGCGTCAAACACTGTCGCCAGCATCACCCCGACATAAAGCAGCACCGGAAATTCAAACTGGTTCGCCAGATTGTTGGATTGCTTCAACGCCTCCGCCGGGTAAGCCCGGCTATCAAGGGCGATATCTGACAGGCGGATATTGTGCTGCCGGATTGACCGGATCCGCACTACCCCCATGCGAAACACCGCATAAAACGTCAGCGCCGCCTGGACAAACACGCAGACAATCGCGATCTGCATATCTATTGGAACATAGTCGACCATTGCACCCTCCTTAGGCTGTAAATCGGTATCCGGCACCAGCGCGTTCAATCCGCCTGATGCCAGGGTAAAGAAAATGCCCGCCGGTACAAGCGATGCCGTCGCGCGCCAGCTGGTCGAGCATGTGTTTGCGCGCCGTGGCCGCCATGTCGCTATCCATGTCAAACATCACGGCGACCCCCGGATCTGCCAGTTGCAGATCGACCGCATGGATGATGTCAGCGACGATCATCAACTCGTCAGACCCGGCAACGATATGCACGCCACTGTGACCCTTGGTATGACCATGCAGCGGCACCATCGTCAGTCCGGCAGCAATCTCGGCGGCACCGCTCAGCGGTTGGATCCGGTCGGCATAGGCGGCAAAAACCGTTTCGGCCAGACGAAACGCGTCCTCGGCCCGCGCGCCGCGACCGGTGAAGTCGTCGGGGTTGGAATAATGCGCGTGTTCAACCGCGCTGATCGCAAGGCTGGCGTTTTTGAACGCTGGCTGCCCGACGGCGGTAATCGCGCCCCCACAATGGTCGGGGTGCATATGGGTGATGAATATGCGCGTCACCTGATCCGGGGTCACCCCAGCCTCGGCCAAAGCTTGCGGCAAATGCCCGGCAATCGGGCCCATCAGGGTGCCAGCCCCGGTGTCGATCAAGGTGACCTCATCGCCATTTCGCACCATAAAGGCGTTGAATTCAGTTTCGATCACCTCTTTTCCGGCGGTGGCCAGCAAGGCATCAATCTGTGCCGGATCCGTGTCCGGGAAATGCGCGTGGGTGAACTGGCCCTTGCCATCGGTCAGGACCGTGACCTCAACCGGGCCGACATTGTGGCGCAGGATCCGCGACATGTTACCCCCTTTATCCAATCCGGTAATTCGGGCTTTCGCGGGTGATCTGCACGTCATGCACATGGCTTTCCTTCAGCCCCGCGCCCGTGATTTTGACGAACTGGCAATTGGTGCGCATCTGCTCAATCGTGGCACTGCCGGTATAGCCCATTGCCGCCCGCAATCCGCCGACAAGCTGATGGATCACCGCACTGGCATGGCCCTTATAGGGCACCTGGCCTTCAATGCCTTCGGGCACCAGCTTATCAGTCGAGGCTTCCTTCTGGAAATACCGGTCGGCCGAGCCGCGCGCCATTGCGCCAACGCTGCCCATGCCGCGAAACGATTTGAAACTGCGGCCCTGATAGAGGATCACTTCGCCAGGGCTTTCATCCGTCCCCGCCAGCATTGACCCCAGCATCGCGCAACTTGCACCGGCGGCAATCGCCTTGGCGAAATCGCCGGAAAACTTGATGCCGCCATCGGCGATGACCGGCGTGCCGGATTTCATGCCCTCGCCCGCGCAATCCATGATCGCGGTCAATTGCGGCACGCCAACCCCGGCAACAATGCGGGTGGTGCAGATCGACCCCGGCCCGATCCCGACTTTGATCGCATCCGCCCCGGCATCAATCAGCGCCCGCGTTGCCTCAGCCGTGGCGACATTGCCCGCCACGACCTGCACGTTGTTACTAAGCTTCTTGATCCGCTCAACCGCTTGCGCAACCGATATTGAATGGCCATGCGCGGTGTCGATCACGATCAGGTCAACCCCGGCGTCAATCAGCGCTTCCGAGCGTTCAAACCCTGAATCGCCCACTGTTGTTGCCGCTGCAACCCGCAAACGGCCCAACTCGTCCTTGGTGGCATGCGGGTTCAAAACCGCCTGTTCGATATCCTTGATCGTCAGCAACCCGGTCAGCTTTCTGTCGCCATTCACCACCAGCAGCTTTTCAATCCGCCGACTTTCCATCAGGCTTTTGGCGGCGGTCAGATCGACCGGCTCATGCATCACCGCCAGATTGTCCGAGGTCATCATCACTGACACCGGCGTCTTGTCGTCCGTGGCAAAACGCATGTCGCGATTGGTTACAATGCCCAGAACCCGGCCTTTTTCATCAACCACCGGAAACCCGGTGATCCGGTAGCGTTCCTGCAAGGCTTTGGCATCGGCCAGGGTCTGGTTGGGCGTCAGGGTGATCGGGCTGTAGACCACACCACTTTCAAACCGCTTGACCCTGCGGACCTGGCGCGCCTGCTCCTCAACATCCAAATTGCGATGCAACACACCCATTCCACCGGCCTGGGCCATCGCAATCGCCATCTCCTGTTCCGTCACCGTGTCCATTGCAGATGACAGCAGCGGAATGTTCAGGGCGATGGATTTCGTCACAAAGGTTGCAGTATTGGCGTCACCCGGCAGCGTGCTGGACGCACCGGGAACCAAAAGGACATCGTCAAAGGTCAGGGCCTCACGAATTTTCATGGGGGTTCTCCAGGAAAAGGGGATCGCTGTTGGCACGTCCCTATCTCATGGTCGCCCCGGAAAGGAAAGAGGTAACCTTGCCTCAGGCCGTGGCCGCACCGGTCTTTTTTGCCAGATCGCCCTGAATCCACGCCATCGTGGATTTGTAAACGATGTAAAGGATCAACGGCGTGCCCACGGCCAGCCCGGCCCAGATGCCAAACTCAGCAATCCGCCCCATGTTATGGCTATGCGCCATCACCTGCATATTGGTGAAGGCCGCGATCGGAAAGGTGAACGCCCCCCAAAGCGGCGCCCAGCCACCCTGCATCAGCCAGCGCGACAGAACCAGCAATACCAGTGCAGTCACCCAGGACAGCCAGTAAAACAGCTGAAACATGCCTTCCATATCCTGCTGCGCAAAACTCAGCGCCAGCAGGCTGGATGGCGACAGGATGATCGCCAGCGACGGGCGCAGCGGCATCGGCGGGCGCACCCGCATCAGGCGCAGCCCATAGCCAACGGTGATAATCACAAACGCCACCAGCGCAAATTGCGCCAGCCACAGGCTTTCGGTTTTGAACCCAAGCGAGATCCCGGCAATCGGCGCCACCACCGGGCCGACATAAGACAGGTATTGAAACGGCGAAAACGCTCGGTTTTCCGGCGCATCGCGCAGGATCGCGAGCGTCACCAGCAGGATCGCGACGAACTGCAACACGACGCCAAACCACCAGACCTCGGGCACAGACACGTTGAACGGCAGCAAAGCCGCCGCCAGCAACATGATCGACATCGGCACCGCTGCCACCCCGGCCCTTGCCGGTGGCACCTTCAGGTCTTCCATGATCACGCTAGGCCTGCGCAGGGCCTTGGCAAAAAACAGCACCAGAAACCACACCAGATAGGCCGTCGATAACCCCAAAAGCAAATCACCAATTTCATGCGGCAGCGGCAGTACTGAGGCGGCGTTACGCCAGGCCAGTCCCAGCCCCATGAAGCCAAGCGCCACAGGAAAGATCGCGGGCGGGGTTTGCCGCCACAAAGGGGTTTGGGAACGCATCTATGCCTCCGGTTTTTTCAATTGGCTTCCTGCCGGAATTCAGCAAGTCTGATCTGTAAGCATTGCCTAAACCAGCGGGCCAATCCAAGGGGGCGAAAGATGTCAAAGGTATTATTTGAAAAAACCGGGCGCATTGGTCGCATCACCCTCAATCGCCCTGAGGTGATGAACGCAATTGATGACGAGGTGCCGCAATTGCTGTCCCAGGCCGTGGCCGAGGCGGATGCAGACCCAGATATTCACCTGATGGTACTGTCAGGGGCCGGGCGCGCTTTTTGCGCCGGCTACGATCTGACCTATTATGCCGAAGGCAATGGCAGCGGCGATGTCACCCAGCCGATGCCGTGGGATCCGATCAAAGACTACCAGTTCATGTGGAAAAACACCAACCATTTCATGTCTCTATGGCGTGCCCTTAAACCGGTTATCTGCAAGGTCCACGGCTTTGCTGTGGCAGGTGGCAGCGATATCGCGCTGTGTTCAGACCTGGTGTTCATGGGGGAAACCGCCGAAATTGGCTATATGCCCGCCCGCGTCTGGGGCTGCCCGACCACCGCGATGTGGGTCTACCGGCTGGGGGCGGAACGGGCCAAACGGATGCTGTTTACCGGTGACCGGATCACCGGGGTTGAGGCTGAGCAGATCGGCCTGATCCTGAAAGCGGTGCCTGACGACAAGCTGGACGACGCGGTGGAAAAAATGGCCGACCGCATGGCCAGCGTGCCGATCAACCAGTTGGCGATGCAGAAAATGGTGAT
>CAYXXQ010000051.1:6017-14153 GCA_964469075.1 uncultured Rhodobacter sp. | reverse complement strand
AAAGATGGTGAGCCGTGCAGGATTCGAACCTGCGACCCACTGATTAAAAGTCAGTTGCTCTACCAACTGAGCTAACGGCCCATCTCCATCGTCAGGCGACATTTGGCCGCCCCGTTTTGGCGTCCCGGAAAATCCATTCAGGATCAATGGGTTGCCAGCAAGCTTGCCTTCGAGTTTTCCGATCAAGATACGATCAGCAGCGAGGGCCTGCTCGAATTGCGGTTGGTATAAGGGGCTTGATTGCGGGTCAAGGGAAAAATCCCGCATTCTGGCGAAAAATCCACCACCCGCATGGGCACACAGCAATCTGGCCTTTCCCACAGCTTATCGCTATATGCGCGGCATGGAACAGGCATGGATCACAAGCGGCATTCCGTTTCGGAAAATGCACGGGCTGGGCAACGATTTCGTTGTCATTGATGCGCGTGGCAAATCCAATCCGATGTCGCCTGCACTTGCGCGCAAAATCGGCGACCGGCATTTCGGGGTCGGCTTTGATCAGCTTGCGGTGATTCTGGACGCTTACGGTGCCGACGCCTACCTGCAATTCTGGAACGCCGATGGCAGCTTGTCCTCCGCTTGCGGCAATGCCACTCGCTGCATTGCCGGGCTGCTGATCGGTGAAACCGGCAAAGCGCACCTTACCTTACGCACCGACCGGGGCGATCTGGCTTGCGAAGACGCAGGCAATGGCATTTACCGCGTGAATATGGGCGCCCCGCAACTGATGTGGGACGAAGTGCCGCTGGCCGAAAACCTCGACACTCTTTCCCTGCCAATAGACGGCGCGCCGACCGCCCTTGGCATGGGCAACCCGCATTGCGTTTTCTTTGTGGATGACGCCGAGTCGGTCGATATCACCACCCTAGGGCCGGCTTACGAAACCCACCCGCTTTATCCGCAGCGTACCAATGTTGAGTTTGTGCAAGTCCTGTCAGACACCGCGATCCGCCTGAAAATATGGGAGCGCGGGGTCGGTGTGACGCTTGCCAGCGGCTCCTGCGCGTGTGCCAGTGTGGTGGCGGCGGCGCGGCGTGGATTGACCGGTCGACAGGTCTCAGTTCATGTCGATGGCGGCACGCTTATGATTGACTGGCGCGACGATGGCGTCTGGATGTCCGGCCCCACCGCGCATGTGTTTGATGGCGTGTTCAGCCCGCAATTTCTGGCAGATCTGACATGACCGCGCCGGTGTTTCAAACCCAGGGCTGCCGCCTGAACGCCTATGAAACCGAGGCGATGAAAACCCTTGGCGAAGGCGTCGGCCTTGGCGATGCTGCCATCATCAACACCTGTGCCGTCACCGCCGAGGCCGTGCGCCAGGCCAAGCAGAAAATTCGCCGCCTGCACCGCGAAGACCCGGACCGGCGCATCATCGTCACCGGTTGCGCCGCGCAAGTTGACCCCGAAACCTTCGCCGCCATGCCCGAGGTTGCCCAGGTCATCGGCAATCAGGAAAAACTGCGCAAAGACATCTGGCAAGGCCTGGCCAGCCGCAATGGCCAGCCGCTAGAAACCCCCGCCGCCAGCAAAATCGCGGTGCGTGATATCATGGCCCAGACCCAGGCCGAGGCCCCGCTGATCGACGGTTTCGGCACCAGATCACGCGCCTATGTGCAGGTGCAAAACGGCTGCGATCACCGCTGCACCTTTTGCATTATCCCTTATGGCCGCGGCAACTCCCGCTCGGTCCCCGCTGATCAGGTGATTGAACAGGTGAAACGCCTGGTCGCCAGCGGCTTTAACGAAGTCGTTCTGACCGGTGTTGACATGACAAGCTGGGGCGCAGATCTGCCCCAAACCCCTCGTCTGGGCGATCTGGTCACGATGCTTCTGCGCCGCGTGCCTGATCTGCCGCGCCTACGCATCTCCTCGATTGACTCAATCGAGGCTGATCCGGCCTTGATCGAGGCCATCACCTCGGACCACCGCCTGATGCCGCATCTGCATTTGTCGCTGCAAGCGGGTGACGACATGATCCTCAAGCGCATGAAACGCCGCCACCTGCGCGCCGATGCGATTGATTTCTGCCAGATGCTGAAAGCGGCCCGGCCTGACATCGTCTTTGGCGCCGACATCATCGCAGGCTTCCCGACCGAGACCGAGGCGATGTTTGAAAACTCCCTTGCGTTGGTTGACGAATGCGATCTGACCTGGCTGCATGTTTTTCCTTACTCCGTCCGTCAGGGCACCCCGGCGGCAAAAATGCCCCAGGTCGATAAAGCCGCGATACGGGATCGTGCTGCGCGCCTTCGGGCGCTGGGCGAGGCGAAAGTCCACGCGCATCTGTCAGCCCAAATCGGCACAACCCACCGGGTTTTGATCGAAAACCCCCGCATGGGCCGCACCGAAGGCTTTGCCCCAGTGCAGTTTTCCACCGATCAGCCGGTCGGACAGATTGTGAGGGCAGGGATAACCGGGCATAGTGACACAAGCCTTATCGCCTGATCAGCCCCCTTGAAACGCCCGCTATAGAAATCCCGCCGATGTCACCACCGATGCCGATGCCGATCCTTTATTCCTTTCGCCGCTGCCCCTACGCGATGCGCGCGCGGCTGGCCATCACGGCCAGTGGACAGGGCGTGCATTTGCGGGAAATCCTGTTGCGCGACAAGGCGCCGGAGTTTCTGGCGGCCTCGTCCAAAGGGACCGTGCCGGTCTTGGTCACGCCAAAAGGGCAGGTGATCGACGAAAGCCTTGATATCATGTTCTGGGCCTTGCGCCAAAGCGATCCCCTTGGCTGGCTGACGCTTGATAATGCCTTGATGAAAACCGCCGACAGCCTGATTTCCCGCGCAGATGACGAGTTTAAAGAAAACCTCGACCGCTATAAATATGCCAGCCGACATCTGGACAGCCCACCGGATCAGGCCCGCAATCAGGCCGCACTATTCCTGCTGGACCTCAACACCCGGCTTGCAGGCACTCCCTGGCTATTGGGCCAGCAGCCGTCGATTGCCGACAATGCCATCGCCCCGTTCGTGCGCCAGTTCGCCAATGTCGACCGGCCCTGGTTTGACAGCCAGCCCTGGCCGCATCTGAGGCACTGGCTGGATGCGTTCCTTGCCTCAGACTTGTTCGCGTCGATCATGCAGAAATATCCCAAATGGCAGGTCGGTGACGCACCGACGCCGTTCCCGCAAGGCGCGCCCGATGCACCCCAATCCTGACTTTCGCAAAACCGAAACCGCCGCCAGCATCCGCGCTGCCCGCAATCGCGGCTTTGGCATGCTGGTGCTGAACGGTGACGCGGTGCCAATGTGCAGCCATATCCCGTTCCTTTTGTCGCCTGACGGCACATCGGCCGAGGCGCATATCGTCCGCTCCAACCCGATCGCACGGCACCTGTCCGAAGGTGGTATCCCGGCCTTGCTGACGGTCGTTACCGCTGACGCTTACATATCGCCTGACTGGTACGGCATCGCCGATCAGGTGCCGACCTGGAACTATGTCGCGGTGCATCTGACCGGCCAGTTGACCGCCAGACCCACTGAAGATCTGCCGGATCACCTAAACGCCCTGTCGGACTTCTTTGAAAGCCAGCTTTTGCCCAAACCTGTCTGGAAGCTATCCAAAACCGATCCAGAAATCAGGGCGCGCCTGATGCGCATGATCCTGCCGATACGCTTGAAAATCGACCAAATCGACGCCACCTGGAAACTGTCGCAAAACAAATCAGACACGGCGCGGCTGGCCGCAGCAAAGGCCCTTGCCGCCCAGGACGGCGCCAACGCTCTGGCGCAAATGATGCAGGATTTGCCCGCCCAAAGCGACGGTTCAGTTTGATTGATCCGCAGCAACCCGCTAGGCTCCTTGCAATCCCGAATTAGAACAGGAGGTTTCGAATGCCCCTTCCCCTTGCCCCCATCGCGGCCACCGCCGCGCGATATGGCGCGGTCGCCCTGGTTGCCTATGCCGCCACCCGCCGAATCGAACGCGCGCAAACCCGCCAGGAAACCGAAGATGCACTTGATCGCGTCGATGAAGGCTTGGCCGCCAACCGCCCACAAGATCGCAGCCAGATCAACGCCCAGGGCCGATTTCGCCGGATCGTGCGCCTGACCATCGGCGGCCCCGGCCTTGAAATCGACATGACCGCCCTGGCGCGGCTGAAATTCAGAAAGATCACATGATGCAGCTTTACAGCTCCCCGACATCGCCCTTTGCCCGCAAGGTTCTGGTGCTGCTTCAGGAAACCGGCCAGACCGGGGATGTCACCGTGACAGGCGCTGGCGGCTCACCGCTGGATGCCTCGAAAATGCCGACCGGGCATAATCCGCTTGGCAAAATCCCGACCCTTGCGCGCCCTGACGGAAAGGCGATTTTCGACAGCCGCGTGATCTGCCGCTTCCTTGACGCCCGCGCCGGGGACAAGCTTTACCCCACGGACACGCGCCTGTGGGATTGCCTGACGCTCGAGGCGATGGCCGATGGCATGGTCGATGCCGCCATCCTGATGGTCTACGAGGCCCGCTTGCGCCCCAGCGAAATCCAGATGCCCGCCTGGAGCGAAGGCCAATGGTCAAAAATTGCCCGCGCGCTGGATATGCTGGAAAAAGACTGGGCCGACTACCTGACCGGCCCGCTTGACATGGGCCAGATCGCGCTGGGCTGCACCTTATCCTACCTTGATTTCCGCCACGGTGCGCGCAACTGGCGCGACGGCCACCCAAAACTGACCGCCTGGGAAGCCCAGATCGCCAGCCGCCCCAGCATGACATCAACCGTCCCGGTCGAATAACCCAACCGGCCCGCAGGCTTCGTTGTTCGCAAAAATACGCCCGCCGGAGGCTCCGGCGGGCGGGATCGCAAACCTCACCGCCGCAACTGCCGCTGCATCTCAGCCAGTGCAATTCCGGCCGCCACCGAAACATTCAGGCTGCGCCCACCGCCGGGCATCGGAATGCGCACCACCGCGTCACAGGCGGCGGCAACATCGGCTGGTACACCAGCACTTTCGCGTCCCATCATCAGCGTGTCACCGGGCTGAAACCGGAAATCCCAAAGGCCTGTCGCTGCCCCCGTGCTTAGCAGGATCAACCGGCCAGCCCCCTGCCCAGCCCCCCGCCCAGCCTGAAAATCCGCCCACGAATCATGGCGCGTCATATCCACCAGATCGGCGTAATCCATCGCCGCCCGACGCAAGGCTTTCAGCGAAAGCGGAAAGCCACAGGGTTCGATCACGTCCAGGGCCACGTTAAAGCAGCCGCAGATACGGATCATAGCGCCCAGATTTGGGGCAATATCGGGTTGATAGACCGCCAGCCGCATCAGTTTTTGCTTTCCCTCTGTTGTGCGCCCGATTGTCCGCTGGACGTCTGCGGGCTTGATGTGTAGTAACCGGCCAGAAGTCCCCTGTGCAAGCCGGGGCTTGGAACATGTATTGGCCTCAATTGGCAGGCCGAGCAAAGGAGAGAATCTCGTGTCTCACGCAGAAGACAACGCAGGCACCCGCCGGGACTTCCTTTACGTGGCCACTGCGGCCACGGGGGCAATCGCAGGCGGCGCAGCTGTCTGGCCTCTGGTCGATCAAATGAACCCATCCGCAGACGTGCTGGCCCTGGCCGCCGTCGAGGTTGATATTTCCGGGGTCGAGCTTGGCACCCAGATCACCGTCAAATGGCGCGGCAAACCGGTTTTTATTCGCCGCCGCACCGAAGCAGAAGTTGCCGATGCGCGCGCGCAGGAAATTGCTGATCTGCCGGACGGCTTGTCCCGCAACACCAACGCGCCGGGCACCGATGCGTCGGACGAAAACCGCGCGATGGATGAAACCGGCGAATGGCTGGTGATGATGGGCGTCTGTACGCACCTTGGCTGTGTGCCGCTTGGCAACTCCTCGGGCGACTTTGGCGGCTGGTTCTGCCCCTGTCACGGATCGCATTACGACACTTCGGGTCGCATCCGCAAAGGCCCGGCGCCCGAGAACCTTCCGGTTCCGACCGCCGCCTTTATCGACACCAACACAATTAAACTCGGTTAAGGGAGAGCAAAGATGGCCGGTATTCCACACGATCATTACGAGCCCAAGACCGGGTTTGAAAAATGGCTGCATGCGCGTTTGCCCATCGCCAGCCTGATCTATGACACGCTAACAATCCCCACCCCGAAAAACCTGAACTGGATGTGGATCTGGGGCATCGTCCTGGCGTTCTGCCTGGCGTTGCAAATCATCACCGGTATCGTGCTGGTGATGCATTACACCCCGCATGTCGACATGGCGTTTGACAGTGTTCAGCACATCATGCGCGACGTGAACGGCGGCTGGGCCCTGCGCTATCTGCACATGAATGGCGCATCGCTGTTCTTCTTTGCGGTCTATCTGCACATCTTCCGGGGCCTTTACTACGGCTCTTACAAGGCACCGCGCGAAATCACCTGGATCATCGGCATGCTGATCTATCTGGCGATGATGGCGACAGGTTTCCTCGGCTATGTTCTGCCCTGGGGCCAGATGTCCTTCTGGGGCGCGACCGTGATCACCGGCTTCTTTGGCGCCATTCCCGGTGTCGGCGAGGTCGTTCAGACCTGGCTCTTGGGCGGGCCTGCGGTGGATAACGCCACGCTGAACCGGTTCTTCAGCCTGCATTACCTGCTGCCTTTCGTTTTGGCAGCCTTGGTAATCGTGCATATCTGGGCCTTCCACACCACCGGCAACAACAACCCGTCAGGGGTTGAGGTGCGCCGTGGTTCCAAGGAAGAAGCCAAGAAAGACACCTTGCCGTTTTGGCCCTATTTTGTTGTCAAAGACCTGTTCGCGCTGGGCGTTGTCCTGCTGGTGTTCTTTGCCTTCGTCTATTTCCAGCCGGAATATCTGGCGCACCCGGACAACAACATCGAAGCCAACCCCTTGGTCACGCCTGCGCATATCGTGCCGGAATGGTATTACCTGCCGTTCTACGCCATCCTGCGGGCCTTCACCGCCGATGTCTGGGCCGTGCAACTTGCCAGCCTGGTCACGGGTGGCATCGTTGACGCCAAGTTCTTCGGCGTGGTCGCGATGTTCGGCGCAATCGTCGTCATGGTCTTCATCCCTTGGCTTGATACCTCCAACGTGCGTTCGGGCAAATACCGTCCGTCGTTCAAATGGTGGTTCTGGCTGCTGGCGCTTGATTTCGTCGTCCTGACCTGGTGCGGCTCACAGCCGGCCGAAGGCATGGTGCCGGTGATCTCGCTAATCGGGGCAAGCTACTGGTTTGGCTATTTCCTGATCGTCTTGCCGCTGCTGGGTGTGCTTGAAAAACCGCTGCCGGTTCCGGCAAGTATCGAGGAAGATTTCGATGCCCATTATCCCCCCAAAGACGCAAACGCGTCGCCGGCTGAATGAACGCGTGAAAGGGAATATCGAGATGATCAAGCAAAGCATACTCGCCGCATTCGTTGCATTTGGCATGGGCTCCGGGGCCGCACTGGCCGCCGGGGGCGAAAGCCATATCGAGGATTACAGCTTCTCGTTTGAAGGACCATTCGGCGTCTATGACCCGATGCAGCTGCAACGTGGCCTGCAAGTCTATACCGAGGTCTGCTCGGCCTGCCACGGTCTGCGTCAGGTGGCATTTCGCACCCTCGGGGATCACGGTGGCCCGCAGATGGAATTGAACCAGGTCAAAGCTTATGCTGCAATGTGGGATATCTACGACGCGGAACTGGATGAAGATCGCTCGGGCAAACCGGCGGACAAATTCCCGGCCAACACCGGCGCAGGCGCACCTGACCTCAGCATGATGGCCAAGGCGCGCGCGGGCTTTCACGGCCCCGGCGGCACGGGCATCAACCAGTTGCTGAAAGGCATGGGCGGGGCGGAATATATCGCCTCGATCCTGACCGGCTATACCGGCCATGAAAAAGAAGAGGCCGGCGTGACCCTATACGAAAACACCGCCTTCCCGGGCGGCTGGATTTCAATGGCGCCGCCGCTGGAAGACGACGCGGTTGAATATCGCGACGGGCACGAAACAACGGTCGATCTCATGGCCCAGGACGTGTCGGCCTTCCTGATGTGGGCGGCCGAACCGAAGCTGGTCGCGCGCAAGCATACCGGCTTTCTGGTCATCACCTTCATGGTCCTGCTGACCTCGCTTCTGTATCTGACCAACAAGAAATTGTGGGCAGGCCCCAAGCGCAAAGCCTGAACCG
>CAYXXQ010000051.1:3425-5917 GCA_964469075.1 uncultured Rhodobacter sp. | reverse complement strand
CTGTATCTGACCAACAAGAAATTGTGGGCAGGCCCCAAGCGCAAAGCCTGAACCGACTGACATTCTAATGAAAAGGGCGTAGCCGCTGGCTGCGCCCTTTTTTCCGTTCCGGGCCAGCCAATCCTCTGGTTTCTTTATTGCCCAAATACTCATCTGCCGCCGCCGGCCACAGAACACACCGCCAAACCCGATACGCTCTAGTGTCCTAGATAATCGCGCAGTGCCGTCGGTGGATCGATAAACAATGCCGCTGTCGCCACCGGGGCCGCAGCAATCCCATCTGCCACCACCGAGGTCAGATCACTGATCCGCGCCGCGTCCTCAGGATCATGTGTCACCATCAACAGGGTCGCGCCACTATTGGCGACGATCCCATCCACCAAATCCAGCATTTCCGCCTTTAGGGCCGGGCCAAGGGCGGCAAAGGGCTCGTCCAGCATCAACAGAGGTTTCCGGCGGATCAAAGCCCGCGCCAGGGCCACCCGTTGCCGCTGTCCGCCTGACAGATCGGCAGGCATGCGCGCGCCAAGCCCGGCCAGCCCGACCTCGGCCAGGGCATCATCAACCGCCTGCCATTGCGCCTTGGTCAGCCGCAGATCGGGCGTCAACCCCAGCCCGACATTGCGCGCGGCAGAAAGATGCGGAAACAGGTTGTGATCCTGAAACAACAGGCTGATCGGCCGCTTGCCCGGAGGCAAAGGCGTCACGTCAACCGCGTCAATCACGATCCGCCCGGCATCGGGCGCAATGAACCCGGCAATCGCCGACAAAAGCGTGCTTTTGCCACCGCCAGATGGCCCGATCACCGCCAGTTTCTGCCCGGCCGCAAGCCGCCAATTGGCCTGCAACTGGAAGTCCCCCATTCGGATCAGCAGGTTTTCAAGCGCCAGCATAGCGGCGTCCCCCTTGGTCAAACAGCCAGAACAATGCCAGGCTCAGCCCGACCAGCAGCAATGCGGCGGCATTGGCCGCGTCCATCTGATAGGATCCCATCAGCCGATATAGCATCAAGGGCAGGGTCGCCGCCTCAGGATTGGCAAACAGCGCGATCACGCCAAGATCGCCCATCGACAAAGCCGCCGCCAACCCGGTGGCAAACCCGGCCTCAGTCCGGATGCGCGGCCAGGTCAGCAGGCGAAACCGCGCCCAGCCGGTCATCCCCAAACTGTCGGCCAAAGCGCCATAGTCCTGATCAACCGCCCGCACCGCAGGCACCAACACCCGCAGCGCAAACGGCAGCGCCATTGCTGCGTTTACCAGCGCCGTCACCGGCAGCGCCAGCCGCGCCGGGTCGATCAGCGGAAACAGCAGGATGAAAACCCCGGTCCCCACCACCATAGACGAGGCCGCAAGCGTCAGATAACCGCTGGCCTCAACCATTGCGGCAATCCTTCCCCGCCGCCGCCCGCTTTGCAACCGGCTGATCGCTTGCGCCATCGCCAGCGCCAACCCCAACGTCATCATTGCCGAGGCCAACGCCACCAGAACCGAGCGCAGCGCGGCGACAGCCATCCCCCCCGGCAGATCGGCCAAACCGCCAACGCCATTGATCACAACCATCAAAAGCGGTGCCAACAAAAACAGCGTCACTGACCCCAGCGCCAGCGCGTCGATCAAACGGGTAGGCCAGCCCTGGCAGTCCCAGCGTTTGACCGGCTGATCAAACCCCGGTCCCAGCCGCATCGGTGCCGCCAGACGCCAGGCCAGCAGTGCCGCCGCCGTGCCGATTGTAAATTGCAGCAAGGCCAGAAACGCCGCTCGCGACAGGTCAAAATCATAGCGAAACGCCTGATAGATCGCCAATTCCAGCGTCGTCGCACGCGGCCCGCCACCCAGCGTCAGCGCCACCGCAAAACTGGTCACGCACAGCAAAAAGATCGTCGCAAATGCCCCGGGAAGCACTGCCCGCAGCATCGGCCGTTCCAGATGGCGCGACAGCGCCCGTGGCGTCAGGTCCAATTGCGCTGCCAGACGGAAATGCTCGGCAGGGATCGCCTGCCAACCCTGCAATATCAGCCGCGTCGCCAGCGGTAGGTTGAAAAACACATGCGCCAGCACGACACCACGAAAGCCGTAAATCTTAAGCGGCGCATAGCCCAGCCAGACCAGCAGATCGCTGACAAACCCGCCGCGCCCATAGACCGCCAGCAATCCCAGCACGGCGACAATGACCGGCAGTAGAAACGGCGCACCCAGCAGCGTCACCAGCAGGCCGCGCCCTTTGAACTGCCGCCGGGCCAGCGCGCGCGCCACCGGCACCGCCAGCACCACACTTAGGCCCGCCGATACCAGCGCCTGACTGACAGTAAAGCGCAGCGCCGCCCAGTCATGCCCGGCCAGCCGCGCTGGTGCATCGGCATGAAACGCCACCACGGCCAGCGTCCCCAGCGTCAGCGCGACCAACAAAAGGGCCGCGCCGACCCCGGCAATGGGCCAGAGGCCTAGCGGCTGAGGGCGTTCTGCCATTCTTCCAATGCCTGATCGCGGATCGC
>CAYXXQ010000051.1:0-3325 GCA_964469075.1 uncultured Rhodobacter sp. | reverse complement strand
AGGCCTAGCGGCTGAGGGCGTTCTGCCATTCTTCCAATGCCTGATCGCGGATCGCCTGGGCCTGTTCTGCCGACAGCAACAACGCCTTGTCGGCTGACACGAGTGGCGCAAACCCTTCCGGCATCCCGCCTGCCAGCTTCACCGCCGGATACATCCAGTTGGTCGTCGGAATAATCGCCTGAAACGCGTCCGATTGCATGAAGGCCAGAAACTTGTCGGCCAGCGCCGGCTCGGGTGCGGCGACCAGTTTGCCGGCCACTTCGATCTGCATGTAATGGCCCTCGTCAAACAGCGCAGCGGCCTTGCTGTCATCCTGTTCGGCAATCAGATGATAGGCCGGTGATGTGGTGTAGGACAGCACCAGATCAGCCTCGCCAGCCAGAAACAGGCCATAAGCCTCGGACCAGCCCTTGGTCACGGTCACGATATGTGGCGCAAGCCCTTGCCAGATTTCACCTGCCCTATCGCCATAAGCCGCCTTCACCCACATCAACAGCCCAAGTCCGGGGGTGGAGCTGCGCGGATCCTGAATGATAATCTTCAGATCGTCAGGCGCACCTGCCAGCATCTCAAAACTGCGCGGCACCCGTTTCAGCTTGGTCTTGTCATAGACGAACGCGAAATAGCCCCAGTCATAGGGCAAAAACAGCGGATCATTCCAGGCAATCGGCAGGTTGCTATTGGTAAGGCTGCTGTCATGCGGCGCAAACAACCCGGTCGCTGCCGCACGCGCGGTCAGGTTGGTATCCAGCCCCAGCACCACATCAGCTTTGCTGCGCGCGCCTTCCAATTGCACCCGCGCCAACAGCGCCGCGCCATCGCCGGTGGCGGTGAATTTAAGGTCGCACTCGCACACAGCCTCGAACGCCTTTTCAACTGCCGGGCCAGGGCCCCAGTCGGACACGAAACTGTCATAGGTATAGACATTCAGCACAGGTTTTTCATCGGCCAAAGCCGTGCCCGAAAGGGCCAGAGAAAGTCCCGCAGCGGTCAGGAAGGTCTTGATCATCGCACACTCCATAATGCTACAGGCGCAGGTGGGGCAGGGGATGATCCCAAATACCTTCCCTCCGCCGGTATTGTCCGGTTCAGGTTCAACGGGTCTGCAAGTGCATCTCAGCCGGTTAAGGCACCCCGAGGTAGGAGTTTTGATAAGCTATGTCCGAAGTCAGGGCAAGGCCCGGCGAAAGGGCCTATTGCGCAGGCATCCGGGCCTCAACCATACCGGAATACCAGCTTGATCCGGCCGGGATCGCCTCGTCATCGAAATTATAGGCCGGGTGGTGGCACATCGGCGTGTCGCCGTTGCCAAGGAAAATATAGGCCCCTGGGCGTTCTTCCAGCATATAGCTGAAATCTTCGGCAGGCATGATCGGGTCAACGTCGTCGTCAACATCTCCGGCGATATTGCGCGCGACTTCAGCCGCATAAATCGTGTGTTCCGGGGTGTTCATCGTCACCGGATAGCCACGCGTCCAGTCAACCGTTGCCGATGCGCCCAAAGCGCTGGCGGTGCCCTCAACAATCTCGCGAATGCGCTTTTCGGCAAATTCACGATACTCTGCATCCAGTGTGCGCACCGTGCCCTGCATCCTGACCTGATGCGCGATCACGTTGCTGGCGACACTGTCGGTGACAAAGGTGCCGACCGTCACAACCACGCTTTTCAGCGGATTGACATTGCGCGACACCACAGTTTGCAACGACAACAGGATTTGCGCTGCAACCAGCGTCGTGTCCACTGCATCATGCGGGGCGGCAGCATGGCCGCCACGCCCGGTCACGGTGATTTCAAATTCGTCAGACGAGGCCAGCAAAGCCCCCGGGCGGATCGCAAATTGGCCGGTCGGGATGCCCGGCATATTGTGCATGCCGTAAATCTCCTGGATGCCGAACCGGTCCATCAGCCCGTCCTGACACATCGCCAGCCCACCAGCACCGCCCTCTTCGGCGGGCTGAAAAACCACCACCGCCGTGCCGTTGAAATTGCGGGTTTCCGCCAGGTATTTCGCCGCCCCCAGCAGCATCGCGGTATGGCCGTCATGGCCGCAAGCGTGCATCAGCCCCGGCGTGATCGAGGCATATTCAAGCCCGGTAATCTCGGTAATCGGCAGCGCGTCCATATCAGCGCGGAGGCCAACCACCTTGCCGCTGCTGGTCGTCCTGCCCTTGATCACGCCAACAACACCGGTCTGTCCGATACCTTCAACCACCTCATCGCAGCCAAATTCGCGCAGCAATTCGGCAACGCGGGCGGCGGTGCGATGCACTTCATAAAGCAGTTCAGGATGGGTATGAAAATCATGCCGCCACTCGGTGATTTCACGGTGCATTTCGGCAAAACGGTTCTTGATCGGCATCGGATTATCCTGCTGTTAGGGGTCGGAATAGGGGAAACCTTGAAAGACCGGCGACGGCTTTGCAAGCAGATTTCCCCAAAGCGGCAAACCACCTTGGCACATTGCCAGCACTCAGGCATAAGACCGCAAAAGGAGTTGCCCGATGTCCACCAACAGTTTTGGCCGCATGTTCACCGTCACCACCTGGGGTGAAAGCCACGGCCCGGCCTTGGGCGCAACCGTCGATGGCTGCCCGCCGAATGTGCCGCTTGAGCCTCAGATGCTGCAACACTGGCTGGACCGGCGCAAACCGGGGCAGAACAAGTTCACCACCCAGCGGCAAGAGGCCGACGAAGTGCGCATCCTGTCGGGCGTGTTCGAGGGGAAGACCACCGGCATGCCGATCCAGCTGATGATCGAAAACACCGATCAGCGCAGCAAGGATTATTCCGACATCATGGAAAAATTCCGCCCCGGTCACGCCGACATCACTTATTGGCAGAAATACGGCATCCGCGATTATCGCGGCGGCGGGCGCTCCAGCGCGCGCGAAACCGCCGCACGGGTGGCCGCTGGCGGCGTGGCGCGCGAGGCATTGAAAACCCTCGCGCCGGGGCTGCAAATCACCGGTTACATGGTGCAGATGGGGCCACACAAGATCGACCGCAGCAACATCGACATGACCCAGATCGACGCGAACCCGTTCTGGACCCCCGACGCAAAAGCCGCCGAAACCTGGGAAGCCTATCTGGCGGGCTTGCGCAAATCCGGCAACTCCGTCGGCGCGGTGATTGAAGTGATCGCGCAGGGTGTGCCAGCAGGCCTGGGGGCACCGGTCTACGGCAAGCTCGACACTGATATCGCCACTGCGATGATGTCGATCAACGCCGTCAAGGCGGTTGAGATTGGCGCGGGCATGGCCGCCGCCGAGCTGACGGGCGAAGACAATGCCGATGAAATCAGCATGGGGGCGGATGGCCCGGTCT
>CAYXXQ010000050.1:0-14161 GCA_964469075.1 uncultured Rhodobacter sp. | reverse complement strand
GCAATCAACCGCCGGGTTTGGGCATCCGTCGCATCATTGGCGCGCAACAGCCCGGAAAACCGCCCGCCCCGCGTGATCTGCGCCCCCCAGAAAGCCACGCCCGTATCGGCAAGTTTCCGGCGGTTGCGCTGAATCGCGCGTTGCAGCGATGTGGTCCCGGTGCGATGCGCACCAATATGCAGGATCACCTCCATCCGCCAAAGCCCCCTTTGTGCCGCCGGGGCCAGACACCCCAACACATATGCAATCAAAAGGAACATTAAGGCACCAACCTCAGCACTGGATTAACATTGCTTGCGTTTTGCCCCTTGGAAATCAACAAAACAAAGCCAATATGATTAAAATACGGAGGATCGATGCGACCAACCATACCCCTGATCGCGGCCCTGCTTTTCCCCCTCACTGTTTTTGCAGACGATGTGGAACCGCTGGCCGAATACCAATGGCTGAAACGCCCATTGGTGATTTTCGCTGACACCCCGGATGATCCACGCTTCCGGCGGCAGATGGAGCTGCTGGCGAGTGACATCACCGAACTTGAAAGCCGCGATGTCGTGGTTTTAACCGACACCGACCCGGATGCCAAAGGGCCGCTGCGAACGCAACTGCGTCCGCGCGACTTCATGCTGGTGCTGATCGAAAAAGACGGCAATGTCGCCCTGAGAAAGCCCACACCCTGGTCGATCCGCGAACTCAGCCGCGCCATCGACAAAATGCCGATGCGCCAGGACGAGATCAGGGAACAGCTGGGGAAGTAGGCTGCGTTGTTGAAACTTTGGGGCTGACCCTCTAAATTGGGTCGGCAACCACTGTTGTTTGCATAGGATGGAACAGATGGCCGAAACGCGCAAAAAACCGACGCCGATCTCAGGCCAAACAGGTCCACGACCGGGGTACTGACGCCTAAGTCTTTCACGCCGGTCATTGTCTGGCCTGCAATTCTACATCTATCGCATCCACCGCTCTACGCCCCAAGGCAAGCGCTTCGATTTTCAAGCCGATATAATCCGCATAAATCGCTTCGCGTTGCTCCTCACGCATTGTCTGAAATGCGTCAGAACGTAAATCGTCGATTATTGCTTCGATGGCACACAGCTGGCTGTAGTAGCGAACAACCGGGCGGATAACACGTTCGGGAAGAACATGAATATCAGACAGGATTGCGCGAAAAATTGTGTCATTCCGTTCGCTGTGAACGACCGGCAAATAGGTTTTATCCAGACGCATCCGATCAATTACATCGTCCAAATGATCGGCCAAATCAAATAGTTCAAGGGACTCGATATAGGGCAGGATTTCAGCCGCCAGCGCGGTCTGAACATCCCGCATCCGCTCAACTCTGCGTCGCGTGTCGGTTTTCTTGCTGCGCAAAGACGACGCCAACCAGCCCGTCGCGTCGACAAGCGCACCGATATTTGCCGGGACAAGTTTGGGGTCTAGGCTTTGCGCAGCAGCCATCACAAATCACTCAAACTCCATGATCACATCGTCAACGGCCAGCGACGCGCCCGCGACGGCGTTGATTTTCTGCACCACACCTTTGCGTACGGCCCGCAAGACGTTCTCCATCTTCATCGCCTCAACCGTGCACAGCACCTGGCCTTCATGCACTTCGTCGCCCTCCGCAACCGCAACCGAGACCACAAGCCCTGGCATCGGGCACAGCAGCAGTTTTGACGTATCGGGCGGCGATTTCTCAATCATATGCTGGGACAGCTCAAACCGCCGGGGCGTCTGCACCAGAACCTTCAGGTCAGCCCCTCGGTGGCGCATCCGATAGCCGCTGGGGGCGCGGTCAACCTTGGCGACCAGACGCGCGCCATCGACATCCATCACCGCCAGTTCAACCCCCGGCACCCAGTCCGAGGAAACCCGGTGCACCTGACCGTCCTCAAAGGACACATCCGCCCCTTTGCGGTCAGCGGCAATCGATACCGGATAAGACTGCCCGCCAAGCGAGATCACCCAATCGGTGCCGACTTCCCGCTCGTGATTGTCCATCCGCCCGGAAATCCTGGCATCGCGAATTTCCTGCACCCGGTACATCGCTGCGGCCGAGGCAGCCAATCGCCGCAAATCCGCTTCGGGCAGTGCGACGCCATTAAAGCCATCCGGAAACTCTTCTTCGATAAAGGCCGTGGTCATTTCGCCCGAGGTAAATTTCGGATGATCCATCACTGCGGACAGGAAGGGGATGTTGTGGCCAATGCCCTCAACTTCAAAACTGTCAAGCGCGTTGCGCATCACTTCAATTGACGCAGCCCGATCCGGGGCCCAGCTGCACAGCTTGGCAATCATGGGATCGTAAAACATCGAAATCTCGCCGCCCTCATAAACGCCGGTATCATTGCGCACGACCTCGGTTTCATTGGCATGTTCCGCAGGCGGGCGATACCGCGTCAGCCGGCCGATCGACGGCAGAAAACCCCGATAGGGATCCTCGGCATAAAGCCGACTTTCCATCGCCCAGCCGTTGATGCCGATATCATCCTGGGTCATCGCCAGCTTTTCGCCGTAAGCAACCCGGATCATCTGTTCGACCAGATCGATGCCGGTGATCAGTTCGGTCACCGGATGCTCCACCTGCAAGCGGGTGTTCATCTCAAGGAAATAGAAATTACGCTCCCCATCGACGATAAACTCAACCGTGCCCGCACTACAGTAATCAACTGCCGCTGCCAGCGCGACCGACTGCTCGCCCATCGCTTTGCGTGTTTCCGGGTCCAGAAACGGGCTCGGCGCTTCTTCGATCACCTTCTGGTTCCGCCGCTGGATAGAGCATTCCCGCTCGTTCAGATAAAGTATCGTGCCGTGCTTATCCCCCAGCACCTGAATTTCGATATGCCGCGGTTGCGTCACGAATTTCTCGATGAAAATCCGGTCATCGCCAAACGACGCCGCCGCCTCGTTCTTTGAACTCTGGAACCCCTCGCGCGCCTCCTGATCATTCCAGGCGATCCGCATGCCCTTGCCACCGCCCCCGGCGCTGGCCTTGATCATCACCGGATAGCCGACCTTGTTGGAGATCTTGACCGCATCCTCTGCATCCTTGATCAGGCCCATATAGCCCGGCACGGTCGATACCCCGGCCTCCTGCGCCAGCTTTTTGCTGGTGATCTTGTCGCCCATCGCTTCAATCGCGCCAGCAGGTGGCCCAATGAAGGCAACGCCCTCTTTTTCCAGCGCCTCAGCGAAACGTTTGTTCTCAGATAGGAAACCATAACCGGGATGCACAGCCTCAGCCCCGGTCTTGCGGATCGCGTCCATGATCTTGTCGATCACGATGTAGCTTTCGCTGGCCGCCGAGGGGCCGATATGCACCGCCTCATCCGCCATTTCAACATGCAGCGCATTGCGGTCGGCATCGGAATAAACCGCAACCGTCTTGATCCCCATCTTGCGCGCCGATTTGATCACGCGACAGGCGATCTCACCCCGGTTGGCGATCAGAATTTTCTTGAACATGACAACGTCCCTTTCAGTCTGCCAGACCCCGGGGCTGGCGGTTTTCATTCATTGGATATCGTTCAGAATGCCGCGTCCGACCTAAAGCTCGGGGGCATGTTTCTTTATTGTGGAAATACTCAAATCCGGCATCGGCCACGCCAAGCGGCGGCCTGATATAAGCGGCGTTTGGATAGAAAAAGGGGCCCGGCTGTATCACAGCCAGGCCCCGAAGGAGGGGAAGGGTATTTCTCGAAGTAACCTTCGAACAGGAAAACAAAGTGACGCAAATTCCTGCTACACCCTCAACATAAGTCGTTGATCGCAAATCACCAAACGCAGAATCTGCGGCCCTGGCCAGTTCGGCTAATTCCCGCCAGATCGCTGCAAGCGTAAGCAAGATCACGCCGATTCCTCCGAAAAAATGTCCGGAAAGGATGCCATCGCCCGCGAAACATCAATTTTAAGGAGAGAGTCGTAGCTTGCAGGATCAAACGGCGTTTCCGCAGCAACCACTTCGCGGCCAAAAAACCAGCTTAAGCGTCCGGCGTCCAGATTGCCGCGTTCAAACGGCTGATCGCCAAAATACTCCCACAATGCCGCCAGAAATCCCGCATCGGCCCGTCTGTCGGCAGGCCGGCGGTCAGCATATCGCGCGCGCGCGACAAGCGGCGTCACGCCTTTGGGATTGGCACGTCTGATGGTAAACTGAAAATCGGAGCTGGGCAGCCGCGACGGAAATCCCTTGTGCTTCAGCATGGCATCCCCCGTTCCCAGGATGCCGGGACCGGCAGGGCGAGATCAACCCGCCCTGCGGTAAGTTTACTTATACTTGCCCATCGGCACGTCGTCTTCGGCGATCGGCACGATAATGGGCTCGGGCTCAGGCGGTGGCGGCGCGCAGGCTGCCACAAGCCCGGCCAAAGCCAGGACAAGAATGATATTGAGACTGTTCGACATTTAGTCCTCCTCAACAGACCCGGCAGAGGTTTGAACAAACGCGGTCGTTTGGAGGTGTCCGCGTCGGTTTTCCCCTGCTCTGAGATACCGGTTACTTGGGTGTAACCATCTGTGATTGTATTGGATTCAGAAACAATAAGAAAGATTTTTTCACCCGCATGCGGCATCTGTGACGCAAAAGACTCAGACGCGTTTTGCGCCTCTACATCTGGTGGATTGGCCGAAATCAGTTCCATATGCAGACCCCGTCATCAATGCGATAGGCGCTCATGAACTTGGTCACGCCGGTATCGCGCATCCCGCGTGGCAGCGGCTGGTCCATCAAGGTGACAACCACCTGATCCACACCGCCACCGGTCATCGCTGCCAATTTCACACCGATCTCGCTGCACAAAAAGGCAATATCCGGCTCGGCATCGCCGAATTTGATCTGGCCTTTTTCGCGCGCGATTTGCGGTGCCAGGAACCGGATGATCAGCCAGGTTTCCCGCGCACCGTCCTCATTGATATGGTCTTCCCAAAGGGCCTCATAGGGCAGCACCAACTGGCCTGAAGGCACCTCCAGGCGGCCGACTTGCGCAACCCCCGGCACCGCCATCAAAGCCAGTGCGACCGGCAAGGCAAACAGGCGCGTCATACCACCCCCCACGCCAGCAATCCGCAGACCGAAGCGGCCCAGAACACAATCCATTGCGGCATCTGGCTGACACGAAAGCCTTCGCGCCGCATCGTCAGATAACTCAGCGCGCCCAGCGCGTAGCCGTAAACCGTCGCCATCATCGCCAGCGGCAGGAAATCCGCCCGCCACAGCGGTGCAAGATAACTGACGGTCAAAACCACCATCGTGACCGAGCCCCAGTCCCACGCGAACTTCAGCGTGTGTTTTGGCACATGATGCAAATCGGTTTTCAACATCGGCGCAACAATCATCCGGCGGCCCCGGAAAATGTGAGTGTAAAGCCCAAAGGCCGAGATCAGCCCAGCGAGGATCAGCAGTAAATCTTTCATTCGGGCGCCTCCGCGTCATGGGTGGCAAATTCTGCCGGTGAGATGACTTCAAGCAGTTCCATATCGTCTGAATGCCGCACCTCGCGGTGGCGAATGCCCGGCGGTTGCAGCACACAGGATCCGGCGCGCAACAATTGCAGCCCCTCGCCCTCATATTCAAACTCAACCCAGCCATTGGTCACATAGACCATCTGGAAATCCAGATCATGCGTATGCCACGCCCCCGGGCTGTCCGCCCCCGGCACAGCGCGGATCACATGCGCCCCAAACTTACCCTTGGTCGCCGCGTCGATGCCCAGATGCCGATACTCAAAAAATGACCGCAACCCCGCACCTTCAAAGGCAGAGTTATCGGCGTGGCTGATCGTGAAAGCCTGATTTTTGTAAAGCTGGGTCATGGCGCGACCGCCAGACAGGGGCCTGCGGCTAATCCTCGTCCTCGCCCAAATTCATCACGGCCACGGCCATTGCCACGCCGCCAAATGTCAGGGCTGACTGAAAGAACAGCAAGAAGGTTGCGATCCCGGATTTGTCGCGCGCCAGAAGGCTGCCGACTCCCATGAAATCCGTCCAGATCACCCCCAGCACGAAGACGCTGCCAAAGGTGAAGCCCCAAAACATATGCAGCGCCAAAAAGCGCACGAGTTTTGGAAGCTTGGGGGGTCTGGGCAGTTTCATAGATCAAAAATAAACCCGCCAAAGCCCCGCCACAAGCGGGCGTGGCAAAATGCGCAGGCGCTGCCAATCGCAGCGGTTGATACCGCTGACGGTCAGCCCCAAGCATCAGGGACGACTGCCCGTCCTTGCCTGATTTGCCTTTACATCCCCACACAGAACACCCCTTTTCCAGCTTCAGCCCCAACGATCCGTCCCGCTGATCACAGCGGAATATTATCGTGCTTTTTCCACGGGTTTTCCAACTTTTTGTTGCGCAGGGCCGCAAAGGCCCGGGCTACGCGTCGCCGGGTTGCGTTTGGCATGATCACATCGTCAATGAAGCCCTTTTCAGCGGCCACGAACGGATTGGCAAAGCGGTCTTCATATTCCGCCGTGTGGGCCGCGATCACGTCGGGCTTGTCCAGATCGCCGCGATACAGGATCTCGACCGCCCCTTTCGCGCCCATCACCGCGACCTGCGCGGTTGGCCAGGCATAGTTGAAATCGCCCCGCAAATGTTTGGAAGCCATCACGTCATATGCCCCGCCATAGGCCTTGCGGGTGATCACCGTCACCTTCGGTACCGTCGCCTCGCCGTAGGCAAACAACAGTTTCGCGCCATGCTTGATCACGCCGCCATATTCCTGGCTGGTGCCGGGCAGAAAGCCGGGCACATCCACCAGCGTCAGGATCGGAATTTCAAACGCGTCACAGAACCTGACGAACCGCGCCGCTTTGCGGCTGGCGTCAATATCAAGGCAGCCGGCCAGCACCAGCGGCTGGTTTGCCACCAACCCGACCGAGGTGCCTTCAATCCGAATGAACCCCGTCAGGATATTGCCGGCAAAATCCGCCTGGGTTTCGTAAAAATCCCCCTCATCAGCGATTTTGCGCACCAGTTCCTTCATGTCATAAGGCTGGTTCGGGTTTTCCGGGATCAGCGTGTCAAGCGACGGCTCCAGCCGTTCCTGGCTGTCATAAAACGGCCGCACCGGGGCTTTGTCGCGGTTGTTGAGCGGCAGGAAGTCAAACAGGCGGCGCACTTCGCTTAAGGCTTCGATGTCGTTCTCAAACGCGCCATCCGCGACCGAGGATTTGCTGGTATGGGTTTTCGCCCCGCCTAATTCTTCGGCTGTTACAACCTCGTTGGTGACGGTCTTCACGACGTCAGGACCGGTCACAAACATGTAGGAGCTGTCTTTGACCATATAAATGAAGTCAGTCATCGCCGGGCTGTAAACCGCCCCACCGGCGCAGGGCCCCATGATGACGCTGATCTGCGGCACCACTCCGCTGGCCATAATGTTCTTCTGAAACACATCGGCATAGCCCGCTAGCGACGCCACGCCTTCCTGAATGCGCGCACCACCAGAATCGTTCAAACCGATCACCGGCGCGCCGTTCTTGATCGCCATATCCATGATCTTGCAAATCTTCTCGGCATGGGTTTCAGACAAGGAGCCGCCAAACACCGTGAAATCCTGGCTGAACACATAGACCATTCGCCCGTTGATCGTGCCCCAGCCGGTCACCACCCCGTCGCCCGGATAATGCTGTTTTTCCATGCCAAATTCGGTGCAACGATGGGCTTTGAACATGTCGAACTCTTCAAAGCTGCCTTCATCCAGCAGCACTTCGATGCGTTCGCGCGCCGTCAGCTTGCCTTTGCTGTGCTGCGCGTCGATCCGGCGTTGTCCGCCACCCAACCGGGCCTCGGCCCGCCGATCTTCCAGTTGCTGCAAGATATCCTTCATCGCGCGCCCCTTTGCTGTCATAACGATGTTTCCACCCTTCCGTTTAGCGGTGTTCTGACGCCGCGAAAAGGGAAACATAGCATATTTGCAAATATGTTTGCAAAGACGTCTAGCTAATTGCAAATCTGCAAATGCTGGCTTTTTTACTGTACCTCGCCCGGCCCAGCTTTCACAGTATCGTCAAACGCCCCTCACTCAAGGAAGCCGCAGGTGCAAAGCAATGTCGCCATCCATGTTGTTTCCGCCCATGCCGAAGGTGAGGTTGGCAATGTCATTGTCGGCGGCGTCGCCCCTCCGCCCGGAAACAGCCTGTGGGCACAGCGCGATTTTCTGCACCGCGACGGCCAATTGCGTAATCTGGTCCTGAATGAGCCGCGCGGCGGGGTTTTCACCCATATGAACCTGCTGGTGCCCGCCCGCCATCCAGACGCAACCTACGGCTTTCTGACGATGGAGCCGGAACACACCCCGCCGATGTCCGGTTCAAACTCGATCTGCGTCGCGACGGTGCTCCTGAACACCGGCATCCTGCCAATCACCGGCCCGGTGACCGAGTTTAACCTGGAATGCGCCGCTGGCCTGCTGAAAGTGCGCGCGTTTTGTGAAGGCGGCAGGGCGCAGTCGGTTGAAATCACCAATGTTGCCTCGTTTGCCGACAAACTTGACGCGCCGCTTGACGTGCCGGGCCTTGGCAGTTTCACAGTCGACACGGCCTTTGGCGGCGACAGTTTCGTGATGATCAACGCCGATGATCTTGGCTTGTGCCTGACCCCGGATGAAGCACGCGATATTGCCAAGATGGGTGCGAAAATCACAGCGGCTGCCAATGATCAGATCGGTTTTGATCATCCGTCTGCCGATTGGTCGCATATTTCGTTCTGTCAGTTTACGCTGTCTGTCAGCCAACAGGCCGACGGGCTGACAGGGACCAGTGCAGTGGTGATCGACCCTGGCAAGATCGACCGTTCGCCCTGCGGCACCGGCTGCTCGGCCCGGCTTGCGGTGATGGCGGCCCGGGGGCAGATCGGGCTGAACCAGGCCTATACGGGTCTGTCGATCATTGGTGGCAGGTTTCTTTGCAATATCAAGGAAATGACCACGATCAACGGCCGCCCCGCGATCATCCCAACCCTGCGCGGTCGGGCCTGGATTACCGGCACGCATCAGATCCTGCGCGACCCGGAAGACCCCTGGCCCGAGGGGTATCGGCTGACTGACACCTGGCCCGCACCGCGCCACCTGGACGGCTGACACAGGCAACAGCGCGTTTCTAACGCGAAAGCCGGTCGTTGCAATTTTATTGCAAATGCAATGGACATCCCCGCGCACCGGGCATACCAAGTCAGCATGACTGACCTGCCGACCACCAAATTCCTTGATCGCGGCACCCCGCCTCATATCCTGACGCTGGTTCTGATGGCAGGCTTGTCGGCCCTGTCGATGAACGTTTTCCTGCCGTCTTTGCCGGGCATGACCGCCTATTTTGAGACCGATTATGCGACCATGCAATTGTCCGTCTCGCTGTACCTTGGGCTGACCGGGCTTTTGCAACTGGCCATCGGGCCGCTGTCGGATCGCTATGGCCGCAGGCCGGTGATCGTCATCAGCATTTTCATTTTCCTGGCCGCAACCGTTGGCTGCCTGCTGGCCAAGGACGCGCAGACCTTTCTGATCTTTCGCATGATCCAAACCTCGATCGCCACGGGCATGGTGCTGTCACGCGCCATTGTGCGCGATATCGTGCCATCAAACCAGGCCGCCAGCATGATCGGTTATGTCACGATGGGCATGTCGCTGGTGCCCATGATCGCCCCCGCCATTGGCGGCTTTCTGGATGAGCTGTTTGGCTGGAAAGCCAATTTCGCCATCCTGCTGATTGTCGGTATCATTGCCGGGATTATCATCTGGTTTGACCTTGGCGAAACCAACCGCCACAAGTCCGCGAGCTTCACCGAACAGGTCCGGGATTACCCTGAATTGTTCCGCTCCCGCCGGTTTTGGGGCTATTGCCTGACGGCGGCTTTCGCCAGCGGCTCGTTCTTCGCGTTCCTTGGCGGCGCGCCTTATGTTGCGACCAACTTTTTCGGGCTAAGTGCTTCGGAACTAGGGCTGTATTTCGGCATCGTTTCGATGGGATATATGGCTGGGAACTTTGTGTCAGGCCGGTTTTCAACCCGGATTGGCATCAACCGCATGATGCTTTATGGCGCGTTTTTTACCCTGGCGGGCGTGTTGACACCCATTGGCGCCTTGCTGGTCGGCATCACCCATCCGCTGGGCTTTTTCGGGTTCATGTTCGCGGTAGGCCTTGGCAACGGCATGACCTTGCCAAATTCCAATGCCGGCATGGTGTCAGTGCGGCCAAAACTGGCGGGCAGTGCATCCGGCCTTGGCGGGTCGATCATGCTGGGGGGTGGCGCATCACTGGCCGCAGTTTCCGGTGTGATCCTGACGCCGGGGACTGGGCCATACCCGCTGCTTTACCTGATGACCGCCACCTCGGTCGGGGCGATTGTGACCATCCTTTACATTATCCGAGTCGAACGCATGGCAGGCCCGCTTGACACACCGATGGTTGATTAAGCCCCCGCTTGATTTGCAACTTCGCAACCCCTAGACATTTGCTTGCAATTCCGCAAAGTCGTTTGCCCGACTAAAGGCTGTCGCAAGAGGTGTCATGTCCACGCAGAAACTTTATGCCGGGGTCAAACTGCGCGAAACCCGCACAAGGCTTGGGCTGACGCAAAAGCAGTTTGCTGCCAAGCTTGGCGTCTCGTTGCCGTATCTGAACCAGATGGAAAACAACCGCCGCCCAATCTCGACCGGCGTGGTTCTGGCGATGGCGCAGGAGTTTGGTTTTGACGTGACGCTGCTGTCAACCGGCGACGCCGAGCGGATGGTCACCGACATGCGCGAGGCCCTGGCTGACCCCGTGTTCAACGACACAGCCCCGCAACTGGCCGATCTGCGCCTGACCGCCAGCAATGCTCCGACCCTGGCCCGCGCTTTCCTGAAGCTTCACCGCGCCTATAAACAAAGTCTTGAGCGTCTGGCCTCGCTTGACGAAATGCTGGATCGCGATGACGCGCCCTCAGCCCTGTCGCCCTGGGAAGAGGTGCGGGATTTCTTTCACTATTGCGACAACTATATCGACCCGGTCGACCGCGCCGCTGAACGGTTTTCACAATCCCTAAACCTGACCGGGCAAGCCGGTGTCGACGCGGTTGCGCAGCATCTGGCCAACAAAGGCATTCAGACCGAGTTTTGCCACGACGTGAACATGCGCAGCTATGATCCGGCAAAGCGGATCCTGCGCATTTCCATCAGCACCAATGCCGCCACAAGGCTGTTTCAGATGCTGCATCAATGTGCGCTGATCGAATATGGCGACCTGCTTGAGGCGACCCTTGATCTGGCGCGGTTTCAATCCAATCAGGCGCGTGAGATCTGCAAAATCGGGCTGGCGAACTACTTCGCCGGTGCCGCCGTTTTGCCCTATGGCACGTTTTTGCATCAGGCCGGCGAAACCCGGCATGATCTGGAACAATTGTCCGAGATCTTCGGCGCGTCGCTGGAACAGGTCGCGCATCGCCTGTCAACTTTGCAACGCCCCGGGGCCAAGGGCATTCCGTTCTTCTTTGTGAGGGTTGATCAGGCTGGCACGATCACCAAGCGCCACTCAGCAACTCGGTTGCAATTTGCGCGTTTCGGCGGTGCCTGCCCCTTGTGGAACGTCCATCAGGCGTTTGAAACCCCTGGCCGGTTCTTGCGTCAACTGGCCGAAACCCCCGATGGTGTGCGCTATTTTTGCCTGGCGCGTGACATCAGCAAACCGGGTGGCAGTTTTCGCGCACCCGTGCGGCGTCTGGCGATAGGGCTTGGCTGTGACATCCAGCATGCGGGCGATTTGGTCTATGCAGATGACCTTGATATCGACAACGCCAAAGCGTTTGAGCCGATCGGCATTTCCTGTCGCATTTGCGAACGCAACGCTTGCCACCAACGGTCTGTCCCACCGCTGGAACGCTCCATCACCGTCGATCACAACAACCGGGGCAGCCTGCCCTATGCGATTGACTGACCACGCCGGATACATACGCAAAACGCCGGACAGGCTTCCCGATCCGGCGTTTGGGTTTTTGGCATTTGCGTAAGGTCAGGCCTTTGACAGGATGCTCCAAATCTGGTCCTTCAGCGCGATGCGCTGCTTGCGCATGTCAGCCTCGTTGAAATCGTCAGTCGGCTCAACATTGGTTTCGGCGCGGTGGATGGCACGGTTGATGTCGTGATATTCCTCAAACAGCTTTGCGAAATGGCTGTCTTCGGTTTTCAGCTTGTGCATGGCATCGACATGCGCGGGAAATTCTTCCGCCAACTCGTGGGGGGTGTGCGACATTGGTTTTCTCCTCTTAACCCTGTTTCGCATGCAATCTGGCTGGTGGCGACGATCTGCGCCTTGACCTGTATCAAACGCCTGCAAAGTGAAGGGCGTAATTCCTGAAAATCAACCCGCCAGCAACGCCGCTGCCGGTTCCTGACCCCGCTTTAAGATGGCACGATAACTGGGGGCGTCGATATTAGCGCCGCACACCACAATGCCGACGCGCTTGCCGGCAATGCGCGCACGCAACGGCCCAAGTGCTGCGGCCAGGGCGGCCCCTGCGGCGGGCTCAACCGCCAGCTTCGCCTCTTCCTGATAAAGCAGGGTGCCGCCGCAAATCTGATCATCCGTGACCGTGACGACCGCGTCGACATAGTGCTGGCAGACGCGGAAGGAAAACGGCATCGCGGTGGGCGCGCCCAGGCTGTCTGCCAGGGTCGCGATCCCGTCCAGCGCAACCGGATGGCCCGCAGCAAGGCTTTGCTGCATCGAACTGGCGCCTTCGGGTTCAACCCCGTATATCTTGCATTTGGGCTGGATTTGCCGGATCGCCGCTGCCACGCCGGACATCAGCCCGCCGCCGCCAATTGACACGATGACCGCATCCAGATCGGCCACTTTTTCGGCCAATTCAAGGCCGACACCGGCAGCACCCAGGGTCGTCATCGGGCCTTCAAATGGGTGGATAAACGTGCGGCCTTCGTCACGTTCCAGCCGCGCGGCTTCTGCCATTGATTCGGCCCCGC
Organism: uncultured Rhodobacter sp.; assembly: GCA_964469075.1. Lineage (GTDB taxonomy): Bacteria > Pseudomonadota > Alphaproteobacteria > Rhodobacterales > Rhodobacteraceae > UBA5972. Next base: position 1,211 of record CAYXXQ010000050.1, on the reverse strand, counting down.
CTTCAATGATCACAACCTCGGCCCCCAGCATACGGGCGCGGGCCACGCGAAAGGGATTGGCGCTGGCCATCATCACAACCTTGGCGCTGGCCCCGACATGCCGCGCCGCCCATGCTGCTGCAATCGCGTGATTGCCGGCACTGGCAGCCGTGATCCCGCGCACGAGATCGGCCTTTGGAATACCCAGCGCCACAGACAAAGCCCCGCGCGCCTTAAACGTGCCGGTCTTTTGCAGGCATTCAAGCTTTAGAAACAACGACGCCCCTTCCAGCAGCGGCGCAAAAGCAGGTGAGTCATTCTGGATCGTCGGCGTCTGATAAACATGCGGCGCCAACACCTCAGCACGCTGCCTGATCGCGTCCAAAGATATGGCCGAAACCGGAATATCGTCATAGGTTTTCATTGCGTGTCCTCTTTATCTAATGCGCCCTAAAGGCCGATATCCGGGCCACCGTATTGCAGAATGAGGGGAACAACCAAGTCTTCCTCATCCTCTAGATGGCGGTTCAAAAATCCCGCGAATGCAGTCAGGTGGTCATGTACCGGCGAGGCCGCCGACCTGTCAGCACCAGCGCGCACCTGTTTCAACATAACATCGCTGGCCGACGCCAGATCTTGGATTTGTGCGTCAAGCGTGTGATGATCAGCGTCCAGCAGATCGAACCCATGCGCCAGCCGCGCATCCATTGTGATCAGTTTGGGAAAATAGTGCTGATCTTCGATCGTGTGATGCCCGTGCAGCTGGTTCAGGAAAAACCCGGTCAACCGCGTGGTTCGCATGACGAACTGCTCGGGGTCCATATCGCCCTGCTGCATCGCCTGGTTTTCCGCCTGCAACCGGGTCATCAGGTCACGAAACATCAAATGCCGATCCAGCCAGAACCGCGTCAGATCATCAAAGTTCACATGCCCCTCCCAGCCAGTGCGGGGAAAAGCGTCGGCCAGCACACGCAAATGCGAAGGCAGGGTTGACCGCGCCGCCAATGCCTCGTCCTTTGCAATTGAAGCCATGCCGCCCTCCTTATCTTTCTTTCAGAAATATCCTCGCCGAAGGCATCGACGATTTCAATCGCGCAGCTAGCGCTGTTTATCTTGCCAATCCGGATGGATCCAGGGCTGCATATTGGCCCGCGCCAACCGAGGTTTGCCCAAGATGTGATCGCTGGCCTTTTCCCCAACCATGATCGACGGCCCGTTCAGATTGCCATTGG
>CAYXXQ010000049.1:6807-14233 GCA_964469075.1 uncultured Rhodobacter sp. | reverse complement strand
GGGGCCTTGGCGCGGATCGTTTTACCGATGACCGCGCGCGAGAAACCGAAAGAGAACAAACGAAATGTGGCCTGAGCGGGCGCAATAAAGGACGTTATTATGGGCGATATACTTGTTGTTGACGACGAAAAAGACATCCGCGAACTGATCTCGGATATCCTCCAGGATGAAGGCTATACCACCCGATTGGCGGGCGACAGCGACAGCTGCTTGCAGGAAATTAACGCCGAAGCGCCGGACCTGATCATCCTGGATATCTGGCTGAAAGACAGCCGGATGGACGGGATCGACATCCTGAAAACCACCCGACGGGACAATCCAGACATCCCGGTGGTGATCATTTCCGGCCACGGCAACATCGAAATCGCGGTCGCTGCTGTCAAGCAAGGGGCCTATGATTTTATCGAAAAACCCTTTAATATTGACCAGTTGATGGTGGTGATCAGCCGCGCCATGGAAGCCTCGCGCCTGCGCCGGGAAAACGCCAGCCTGCGGGTGGCAGATGTGACCTCGTCCGTTATGGTCGGGTCTTCGGCGGCTTTCAAAACCCTGAAATCACAACTTGATAAAGTCACCAAAACCAATGGCCGGATCATGCTGACCGGACCTGCCGGATCGGGCAAGGAAGTCGCGGCGCGATTTATCCATGCGCATTCTGACCGGGCCGTGAACCCGTTCGTGTCCGTTAACTGCGCCTCGATTGAGCCTGAGCGGATGGAAGAAGTGCTGTTCGGCCGTGAAACCCTGGAACGCGGCCATGAGCCCGGGCTTTTGGAACAGGCGCATGGCGGCATTCTGTTCTTTGACGAAGTGTCGGATATGCCGATTGGCACCCAGTCAAAAATTCTGCGGGTTCTGGTCGACCAGCAGTTTCAGCGTGTCGGCGGGGCTGACAAGGTGCGGGTCGATCTGCGGGTAATATCTTCCACGAACAAAGACTTGCAGGACGAAATTGAACAAGGCCGGTTCCGCGAGGAACTGTATCACCGCCTGAATGTCGTGCCGATTTCGGTGCCGTCGCTGGAAACCCGACGCGAAGATATCCCCGAACTGACGCGGCATTTCATCGGTGAGTTGAACCGCAGCCAGGGCCTGCCCATGCGCGAATTGTCGGACGAGGCTGAGGCTTTGTTGCAGACGATGCACTGGCCCGGCAACGTCCGGCAGTTGAAAAACGTGATCGAACGCGTGCTGATCCTTGGCCCGGATGGCGGCCGAATTGATGCCCGCGAACTGCCCGACAGCGAGGGCGGGCGCAAAGATGATGGCGCGTTCAACCTGTCCAGCAATCTGGCGACCTTGCCCTTGCGCGAAGCCCGCGAAATGTTTGAGCGCGAATACCTGATGACCCAGATCAACCGCTTTGGCGGCAATATCTCGCGGACGGCCAATTTCGTTGGCATGGAACGCTCGGCCCTGCATCGCAAGTTGAAGTCGCTGAATGTCGTGACCTCCAGCAAATCCGGGGCGCGGGTGGCGGAAATCAGCGATGATGACGCAGAGGCAGAAGACTGATCAGCAATTGACCTAGACCACCAGTTTTGCCAAAGATTGGCCGCACAGGTATCAGGAGACCCCGATGAAGGTCATCATCTGTGGCGCGGGCCAGGTCGGCTGGCAAATCGCGCGACATCTATCCTCGGAAAAGAACGACGTGACGGTGGTGGATAACAATCCCGAACTGGTGCGGCGCGCAACTGATACGCTGGATGTCGGCGGCATCACCGGCTTTGCGTCTTATCCCGATATTCTGGATCGGGCCGGGGCGCGGGATGCGGACATGATCATCGCCGCGACCTTCTCGGACGAAGTGAACATGGTCACCTGTCAGGTGGCGCATTCGGTGTTTTCCGTGCCACGCAAAATCGCCCGGCTGCGCAGCCAGTCCTATCTGGACGCGATCTATTCCGACCTTTACCGCCGCGATCACATGCCGATTGACGTGGTGATCAGCCCGGAAAAAGAAGTGGCCGAGGCCGCGTTGCAACGTCTGCAAGCGCCCGCAACTTTTGACACTGAGCTGTTTTTGGACGGGGCTGCGCAACTGATCGGCGTGGCGCTTGATGAAACCTGCGCAGTGCTTGACACCCCCCTGCGGCAGTTGACCGAGCTGTTTTCAACCCTGCGCGCCATCGTTGTCGCGATCCGGCGCGACGGCACTTTGTTTGCCCCGGAACCCGGCGATCAGCTGTTTGCCGGCGATCAGATTTACCTCTTCACCCATACCGAAGACCTAAGCCGCACCCTTGAGATTTTTGGCAAATCCGCCAAGAAGCGGGAGCGTGTGATTATCATCGGTGGTGGTAATGTCGGGCTGGCCGTGGCCCGGCGTCTGGAAGACCGCACTGACCGCATCCGCGCCAAAGTGATCGAGCGCAGCCGAAAGGTCGCCGAACGCGCCGCTGACGCGTTGGAACGCACGATTGTTTTGCATGGCGACGGCCTTGATATGGAAATGCTGGAAGAAGCAGGCATCGCCAAGGCCGACGCGGTTCTCGCGCTAACCGACGACGACAAGACCAACCTGCTGGCGGCAACCCGGGCCAAGGCGGCGGGCTGCCCGATGGTGGTCAGCCTGGTCAATGACCCGACGCTGACCTCCCTGATGCGGCCCTTGAATATCGACGCGTTTGTCAATCCGCGGACCACAACCGTTTCGTCGATCCTGCGTCATATCCGGCACGGCCGGGTGCGCGCGGTTTATTCCATCGGTGATGCCGAGGCCGAGGTGATCGAAGCCCAGGTTCTGTCGCCTTCGCCGATTGCCGATCAACTGATCCGCGACATTGATTTCCCCGAAGGCGTTTTGGTCGGGGCGATCAAAAAAGGCAGCGAAGTGATCAAACCAACTGCATCAACCAAGATCGAAGAAGGTGACGTCATCGCCCTGTTCTGCATGGCCCAGGACGTGCCGGAGGTCGAGCGGCTGTTGCAGGTCAGCATCGACTTCTTCTGATCCGATGCAGGTGATTTTGAAACTCCCCTTTCTGGTGATCCTGGCGGGTTTGTCGGCCGTGGCGATGCTGTTGCCGATGGCGCATGCGATCAGGATCGGCGACAGCCAGACCGCCTGGGTGTTTCTGGACAGCGCAGTCCTGATCGCGCTTCTGACCGGGCTGATCGGTCTGGCCACCAGCAATTACAACCCTGAAAACACCGCCCGCAGCCATCTGATCGCGCTGTTGGGGGCCTTTGTCATGCTACCTTTGGTGCTGGCCTATCCGCTGCATTTTCTGATCCCGGATGCCAGCTATTTCCATCTTTATTTTGAGATGGTTTCAAGCCTGACAACCACCGGCGCCACTCTGTTTACCGACCCTGACCGTCTAAGTGAGCCGATCCATTTATGGCGCGGATTTGTCGGCTGGCTGGGCGGATTTCTGATCCTGGTATCGGCGATTTCGATCCTGGCACCCTTGAACCTTGGCGGGTTTGAGGTTTACTCCGCCGGCCAAAATGAAAGCGGCGAACACGGCATTTCGCGCATCCGGGCCGCTGATGTTTCGGAACGTCTGGTCGGGTTTACGCTGAAACTTGGCCCGATTTATCTGATGGCGACGGCCTTGCTGGCCTTTCTGCTGCTGGTCAGCGGCGAGCGGTGGTTCACCGCCGTCATGCACGCGATGTCGACCCTGTCGACCAGTGGCATCACCGCGCGCAGCCTGACCGATCCCGGCAGTGGCGGCTTCGCGGCCGAGTTTTTCGTCTTCCTGTTCCTGTTGCTGGCCGTGTCGCGCGCAACCTTCAGCCTGGATGTCCGCACGCGCCCCTTGCGGACCTTGATTGAAGATCATGAGTTTCGCCTGATGCTGGTGTTCATCACCGTCCTGCCAGCCCTTTTGTTCCTGCGCCACTGGGTCGGCGCGTTTGAGGTCAATGAGGGCGAAAACACCCTAGCGGCCCTGCGCGCCCTGTGGGGCAGCATGTTCACCGTCTTGTCGTTTCTGACGACCACCGGGTTTGAAAGCCAGTTCTGGCTGGCCGCCAAGGACTGGTCGGGCCTGCACACACCGGGGATCATCCTGTTGGGGCTGGTGGTGATGGGCGGCGGCGTTGCCACGACCGCTGGCGGCATCAAACTGCTGCGGGTGTATGCGCTTTACCAGCACGGGCTGCGCGAAATGCAGAAGCTGACCTACCCCTCGTCCATTGGCGTGTCGGGCCGGGCAGGGCGGCATATCAGGCGCGAAGGCGCGATGATTGCCTGGCTGTTTTTTATGCTTTTCGCGATCTCAACCGCGGTCGTCATGCTGGGCCTGACCCTGACCGGCCTTGAGTTTGAGGCAAGCCTGGCCCTCGCGGTTGCCGCCCTCAGCACCACGGGGCCACTGGCCGGGGCAGTGCTTCAAGGCAGCACGGATTACGCTACGATCAGCGATGCCGCGCGCGCGATTTTATGCGCCGCAATGGTAATCGGGCGCCTCGAAACCCTGGCGATCATCGCGCTGCTAAACCCTGAGTTTTGGCGTCCTTAGCGAAATAATTCCCGCAACAGCTTGATTTTCCGGGTTTTTGACTGGAAATTCCGCGTCAACGCCGCCATATTCGGCGCATAACGACAACAATAGCCCGAAAAAACTTGGGCATGAACAAAACTGAAGGCTGAAAAAAATGGCTGCCGATAAGCAAAATTTGCAAGATGCGTTTCTGAACAGTGTTCGGAAATCCAAGATTTCCGTGACAATCTTTTTGATCAATGGGGTGAAACTGCAAGGTGTGATCACCTGGTTTGACAGTTTCTGCGTGCTGTTGCGCCGCGATGGCCAGTCGCAACTGGTTTATAAAAGCGCGATTTCAACCATCATGCCGTCCCAACCGGTCAGCCTTTATGAAGGCGACGACGGAACTTGATCCGACGAATGTGGGGGCCAATCTGGGGCGATGATGCGTAGCCTCGTCCTCCATCCCGATATCGCCCGCAGCGACAGCCGACGCACCGCCGAAAACGCGCTGGACGAGGCGATTTCGCTTGCCCGCGCCCTTGATCTTGACATCGTCAACAGCCACGTCGTGCGCCTGCCCAAGGCGCATGCCGGTTTGCTGTTCGGCAAGGGCAAAATAGATGAGTTCGCCCAGCAGATCGAAGACGAAGACATCGGCCTTGTCATCGTCGACGCCCCGGTCACCCCAATCCAGCAGCGCAATCTGGAGCGTCGCTGGAAGGTCAAAATCCTCGATCGCACCGGCCTGATCTTGGAGATTTTCGGCGATCGCGCCCGCACCCGCGAAGGCGTGTTGCAGGTTGATCTGGCGGCACTGGCCTATCAACGCTCGCGCCTGGTACGCAGTTGGACGCATCTCGAACGTCAGCGCGGCGGCCTCAGCTTTATTGGCGGCGCGGGCGAAACCCAGATCGAAAGCGACAGACGCGCGATTGACGACGCGATTGTGCGCCTCAGGCGGCAATTGGCCAAAGTCGTGAAAACCCGCAGCCTGCACCGGGCAGCGCGCAAAAAAGTGCCCTATCCGATTGTGGCACTTGTCGGCTATACCAACGCGGGCAAATCCACCATCTTCAACCGCCTGACCGGGGCCGAAGTGCTGGCCAAGGACATGCTGTTCGCGACCCTTGACCCAACCATGCGCGCCGTACGCCTTCCCGGCGGGCGCGATGTCATCCTGTCGGACACGGTTGGGTTCATTTCAGACTTGCCAACCCAACTGGTTGCGGCCTTCCGCGCCACATTGGAAGAGGTGCTGGATGCCGATCTGATCCTGCATGTCCGCGACATCACCCATCCGGAAACCGAAGAACAGTCCCAGGATGTTCAGGACATTCTGGCCAATCTTGGCATCAGCGATACTGCGCGCGATAATATGATTGAGGTTTGGAACAAGATCGACCGGGCCGATGCCGATCACCGTAACGCCTTGCAAGCCGCCGCCGCCCGCGACCCGGATATCTGCACGCTGTCGGCTGTCACCGGCGAAGGCTTTGACGCTTTGCTTGACACGATCACCCGCAAGCTGGCGGAACCGACCACCACAGAAACCCTGCATCTGGCCTTTGCCGACGGGCGCAAACGCGCCTGGCTGTTCAACCAGCATGTCGTTGACGCTGAGGACCAAAGCGACACCGGATTTGATCTGACCGTCACCTGGACCAAAACCCAGGCCCGCCGATACACCCGGATTTAGGCGGCTTCAACTTGCCTCAACAGGCTGAGTTTTGCGGTGTCTTGGACCGCATCAGATCACCAACCGTCGTTCCATGTCGTCGCAACGCATCAGTCTCTCACGTGCCCGGCAAAATTGAGTTTTCACTTGCTAAATCGCGCTAAGGTAAAGAAGTTCGCGTTTCAATCAAATTCTCATGGGGAACAGATGACCCGAATTTTCAAGACCGCCGGCCTTTTGCTGGCAACGATCACGCTGAGTGCTTGTATGGGCAGTCAGGGCGAAGTCAGCAACGCTGCCCCTGCTGGTCCTCTGGCTGTGCACAGCCTGAAATCAGTGTCGGTCAGCGTCGCCAATGACGCCAAAATCAACAAGCTGCCACGCCTTGATAATGCCGACACCTCCAAAGCCGCCGCACAGGTGCTGGCCAGTACCAATCAGGTGCTGAAATCCGGTTTGGCGACGTCTTTCACCGGCAAAGCCCCGGCGACTGTTAAGGTTTCCATCGTTTCGATTGATATGTCGAGCGGAGCGGGCCGTACCGTTGGCAGCTCCAGCTATATGACGACCGCTGTGCAAGTGGTGGATGCCAGAACCGGTAAAACCATCAAATCCGGCACTCTCCAGACCGAGCAGCGGCCGTTTCGCGCAACCGGCAATATCGGCCTCATCGTTATGATCGCCAGCAATGCCGGCAGCACCGAAGAAAAGCGCTATCAGGAATTGGCCGAGAAATTCCACAGCGATCTGGTCACCTGGCTGCAAAACTGATCAAGCTTTCGGGGCGCAGAAATCATCCTGCGCCCCGTGTTTCTTTATTGCCCAAATACTCAAATCCCTGCCGCCCGCCAAACCGGCGCGCCACAAAGGCTCAGCGGATCGGCTGCAATGTCGAAATCCCGACAGCCGCCGCGCGGGCCAGCTCCGGATCCAGGCTCATCGGGATGTATTCGCCGCGCCGCCAAAGCTGCGCCAGGTCATCATAATGGCGCGACAGGAAATGCCCGCTTTGGCCGGTTGAAATGATAAAAACCGACGAATCAGGGTCGGCCAGATCATAAACACCACGATACCCTGCGCCATGCACGTTCAGGTAAGGATTGGCGCCCGCACCTTGGGTCTTGCCACGCATCAATGTGTTGTCCCCGCCCGAGGTTGATTGCCGGATATTCACCAGCCAGGCCAGAAGCGGGATGCGGCCCAGAACCTCGTGATCATGGGTGGCCTGGTGCGCGTCGCCCCAACGCCAGGCAGTGACATCGCTGCCATAGGTCTGGCCAAGGCCCTGAAGGGCGGTATCAAGCGCCAG
>CAYXXQ010000049.1:0-6707 GCA_964469075.1 uncultured Rhodobacter sp. | reverse complement strand
TGACATCGCTGCCATAGGTCTGGCCAAGGCCCTGAAGGGCGGTATCAAGCGCCAGACGCGCCATGTCGGCACAGGTTTCACGCGGCGTTGACTGCACGATATCACACCAGACCGACGCCCCGCTGACATCGCGAAAAACCCGTTCCAGAAAAACCGGGTCAGGATGGGTGAAGTCCCGCGTCAGCGGTCCCAATTCGTCCTGCACCAGCTTTTGCTGCAAGGCGCGCATCCAGGCGGCATAGATCAATGGTTCAGGCATATGCTCGTTCATCTCGCCGTTCCATTCAGCCAGCAGCGCCAGCGCAGTTTCGCGCAGCGAATCCGGGCTGCCCGCCGCCGACGGGGCCGCAGAAAACCACAGATCCTTGGCGATCAGTGGCAACAGCGCCCGGGCCGAGAACGACACCTCGTCCAACTGTGCCTCAACGAAACTGACCAGCGTGTGAACCTCACGGCTGCTTAGCAATTTGCCCAGGCGTTCGATCCGCTGGGTGTCGCCCCAGGTGAAACTGACATGATTGGGAAACGGCCGGTCGACGCTTTTGTTGTTGGTATTGACGACGATGCCGCCAATCGGGTTCAAAAAACGCGGGTTGTTTTCGTAAGGCAGATAGCCATGCCAGCGATTTTCGCGCAGCCAGCCTTGCGTTGGCAAGCGCCCCTGGCTTTGATGCCGGGCCGGGCGGTTGGGCATCTTGCCGATCATCTGAAACGCTATGGAGGTCCGATCCGCCAGGGTCAGGTTTTGCGACGGGCTGGTGTAGAGCCGCCCGGCCTCGATCGCCGCATCAACGGTTTGCGCCCGCATGATCCGCAGGGCCGCCGTCATCGACCGGTCCACCGGATCAAGCCCGGTCCAGGACAGCGAGGTGACATGCCCCTCAGGCGTGATCCGGCTGAGATCATAGCGCGCAGGCGGCAGGACCGGGCCGTTTTCGGTCCAACGCAGCACCCGGCGCACGGGGTCGGCCTGATCGACGCCGATCTCTACCTCACGGGTATCAAAGGGTTTATAGCCTTCGGGCGTCAGATATTCATCGGGATTGTCCGGGTTCAGCTTTTCGATATGCAGATCCTGGTCGTCCAGAAACGACGCCGTGATCCCCCAGCCCAGCTTATCAGATCGCCCGACCAGCACCGCAGGCATGCCCGGAATGGTGCCGCCAATGACATCCCCACTGGACAATTTCAGCCGCGCCAGCATCCAGATGACCGGGGCTGAAAACCCCATATGCGGGTCATTGGCCAGCAGCGTGCCTTGGCTTGCCGACCGCTGCGGCGCAGCGGCCCAGGCGTTGGACGCACCGGCCATCGGCATGTCGGGCAAAGGGTCAAATGGATCCTCAGAAACCGTGCTGGCGGTGGCGATCTTTGGCAGGCCCGGAAACAGCATAGCATAGCCGGGCAGGGCGGTCGCACCCGGCCCCGGCGCATCCGGCAGCACATCCCGCAGCCGCGCGTCGTCGACGATCAGCGAGGTCCGGGCGCGCAAAACCTCGTTCTTCAGATGCCCGCTTTGGCGCAACGCCATCAGCCGCATGATCGCCAACGAGTCCGCCGGTCGCCAAGGTTGGATCTTTGGCGTGAACAAAAAGAACTCGGGCGCGCCCCGGCCCAATGCCTCGGCCCGGATGGTTTCAATCCAGGCGTTGACCCCAGCGGCGTAGGACTCCAGCGCCTTCCTTTCGGCATCACCCTGATATTTAAAGGATTTTTCAGCCAAGCCGTAAAGATCAAGCCGCCGGATGAAGTCGTCTATTTCCAGGGTGCGCGCGCCAAACTGCTCGCTTAATCGTCCCTGGGCGTTGCGCCGCAGCAAGACCATCTGCCAGAGGCGATCCTGGGCATGGACAAATCCCAGGCCGAAAAACGTGTCCTGATCCTGCTGGCCGAAAATATGCGGCACGTTGTTATTGTCGCGCACAATCTCGACTGGGCCGGACAGGCCGGTAACCGAATAGCTGCGGTTGTAATCGGGCAATGACCCGGTCGCCAGATAATATGCCAGCGCGATCGCCGCCAGCGCAAGGGCTGACAGCGCCACAAATATCCACAAAAGCCAGCGAAAGACTCGCGCCATTCAAGTGATCCCATATTGACCCCGGAGTATTAGCAGGCAGTATGGCGGGAAACCACTACATGGAGACGAAAAATCATGGCGAAAACCGCTTTTATCGGCCTTGGGGTCATGGGCTATCCGATGGCCGGTCACTTAAAGGCCAAGGGCCATGACGTGACCGTCTATAACCGCAATCCCGCCAAGGCATCGGCCTGGGTGAAACAGCATGGCGGCGCGTTGGCGGACACCCCGGCCAAAGCCGCCAAGGGGGCTGACATGGTGTTTGCCTGTGTTGGCAATGACGACGATCTGCGCAGTGTCACCCAAGGCCCGGACGGGGCGTTTGCGGGCATGGCCGAAGGCACAGTGTTTGTTGATCACACCACGGTTTCCGCCGCCGTGACCCGCGAACTGGCCGAAGTAAGCGCCGCCAAGGGCATCGCGTTCATCGACGCGCCGGTATCGGGCGGTCAGGCCGGGGCGGAAAACGGGGCTCTGTCGGTGATGTGCGGTGGCGACATGGCCGCCTATGCCCGGGTTGAACCGGTGATTGACGCCTATGCCAAAGCCTGCCGGCGTCTGGGCGAGACCGGGGCCGGGCAGTTGACCAAAATGGTCAACCAGATCTGCATCGCGGGCCTTGTGCAGGGGCTAAGCGAAGGGCTGCATTTTGCCGAAAAGGCTGGGCTTGACGGGCGCGCGGTGATCGATGTGATCGCACATGGCGCGGCGGGCTCCTGGCAGATGTCCAATCGCTATGAGACTATGCTTGACGATCAGTTTGAGCACGGGTTTGCCGTTGACTGGATGCGCAAGGATCTGGGTATTTGCCTGTCAGAGGCTGACAATAACGGCGCCAGCCTGCCGGTCACGGCCCTGGTCGATCAGTTCTATAAAGACGTGCAGAAGCTGGGCGGAGGACGTTGGGACACGTCCAGCCTGATCAAACGCCTGCGGGCGATGGGCTGATCGGATACGTCAATAAAACCAGCGGCTTATAGGGAAATCCAAAGGCCGCTGGCATCGTTTGTCAGCGCAGGATGCGGCTGTATTTTGTGCCTTCCAGCGTTGCCCCGGCAATCAGCCCGGCCCGGCCATAGATCACGGCCACCACCGGTGAGCGCAGCTCGGTTGAATCAACGCTTAAAGTATCCCCGGCGTTCTTGATCACATATTCCGCGTCGGCCCCAAGCTGCCAGCCGGAGGAGCGCCGGAAATCCGCCAGCGACTCGTCATTCATGAAAAACAGCGTATGGGCGTATTGCTGCAAGCCAAGCTGAAAGCCCCAGCTGCCTTGCGCCAGATTGTAGTAATCAACCGGCGCGTTGCCGATCAGAAGCGCGCCTTCGCCATAGGCCGCCCCCAAGCCAAATCCGCCCTTGGTGACGGTCGGCATCACCAGCATCCCGGCGGCACGATCCGCCAGATCCCGGGTGCCTGGAACCTCGTTAAACATCTGGGTCAACGCCAGATCAACGCGATGATCTATTCGCGCGCCTCGGGTATTGCCAATACCATTGCCACAGGCAACCAGGCCCGAACCGGCCCCGGCCAGAAATGCACGGCGAGTCCACTTATTCATGAAAATATCCTCAATTACTGCTCAAGACCGGTCTTCATGCCGGATCTTTGTCAACTATATGCGAACAATCAGGCGCTGTCACCTGTTTGCCCGCGCATGGGCAAACAATTGCCGCATTGCAATTTGGCAGTTTGGCCGATCTTATGATCCCCCAGCCAAACCGTCCAACTCCCAAGCGGGTCGTGAATGTCAAAACCCTTGCCTGTCAAGATAGATCGCGCGACCCTTAAGCGGTTGCCGCGCGGCATCTGGGCCTTGGGGTTTGTGTCGCTGTGGATGGATATTTCGTCTGAGATGATCCACGCCTTGTTGCCGATTTATCTGGTGGCCGGGATGGGCGCGTCGATGGTGATGGTCGGCTTCATCGAAGGCCTGGCCGAGGCAACCGCCGCCATTACCAAGGTGTTTTCCGGCGCACTCAGCGATTGGCTGGGCAAGCGTAAAATCCTGGCGGTGGTCGGCTATGGCCTGGCGGCTTTGACCAAACCGGTTTTCCCGTTGGCACCGACCATTGCCTGGCTGATCGGCGCGCGGTTTCTGGATCGCGTCGGCAAAGGCATTCGCGGCGCACCACGCGATGCGCTGATCGCTGATCTGGCCCCGTCTGAGTTGCGCGGCGCCAGTTTCGGGCTGCGCCAGTCACTTGATACTGTCGGGGCATTCTTGGGCCCGTTGCTGGCGATTTTCCTGATGTGGCTGACGCTGGACAACATCCCGCTGGTGTTCTGGGCCGCGATCATCCCGGCCGTCATCTCAGTCACGCTGCTGGTGTTTTTCGTGCCAGAACCCGAGCGCCCGGATGGGACAAAGCCCGTCAAATCCCCCCTAAGCCGGGTCGAGCTTGCCCGCCTTGGCCGCGCTTTCTGGTGGGTCGTGGCCGTTGCCGCGGTTTTCACCTTGGCGCGGTTCAGCGAAGCGTTTTTGATCCTGAAAGCCCATATTGAAGGCACGCCCACCGGCCTGATCCCGCTGGTGCTGGTGGTGATGAACCTGTTTTTCGCCCTTGCCGCCTATCCCGCCGGAGTGCTGTCTGACAACGGCAACCGCCTTTATGTGCTGGCGTTTGGCATCGCTTTGCTGATCGCCGCCGATCTGGTTTTTGCCTTTGTACCGGGGTTTTTCGGCGTCTTTGCCGGCCTGGGCCTATGGGGGCTGCATATGGGCTTTACCCAGGGGGTGTTTGCCAGTCTCGTGGCCGACACCGCGCCGCCAAACCTGCGCGGCACCGCTTTTGGTATGCTGAACCTCATGACTGGCGGCATGATCCTGGCCGCCAGCGTTATCGCGGGGCTGCTTTGGGATGGGATCGGGCCGCAGGCGATGTTTCTGGTCGGCGCAATGCTGGCGATCTGCGCGTTTGCGCTGCTGCCGCCGCTGTCACGGGTATTGCCAAACCGGCCGGTCAGCAAACCGGCCGGTTAATCTTGTTCCAGCAGCAATTGCGCCACCATCGGTGCGAAATAGGTCAGGATGCCCGAACAACCCGCACGTTTGAAGGCCATCAGGCTTTCTAGCATCGTCGCGTTCCGATCAAGCCAGCCGTTGTCCATCGCTGCCGACAGCATCGCGTATTCACCTGACACCTGATAGGCAAATGTCGGCACGCCAAATTCTGACGCGACCCGCTGGCAGACATCCAGGTAGGGCATGCCGGGTTTGACCATCACCATGTCAGCACCTTCTTCAATGTCTCGGGCAACTTCGCGCAGGGCTTCGTTGGTGTTGGCGCTGTCCATCTGATAGGTTTTCTTGTCGCCAACCAAGGCCCCCGTCGCCCCGACCGCATCGCGAAACGGGCCATAAAAGGCCGAGGCATACTTGGCCGAATACGCCATGATCAGCGTATCGGGGAAATCGTTCTGCTCAAGCGCGCGGCGGATAAAGCCGATCCGCCCGTCCATCATGTCGCTGGGGCCAAGGACATCGGCGCCACTTTCCGCCTGCACCAGCGCTTGCCGCTCCAGCGCCATTAACGTCTCGTCGTTTTGCACGATGCCGTCGCGCACCAGCCCGTCATGGCCATCGGCATTATAAGGGTCAAGTGCTACATCCAGCATCACCGCGATATCCGGCACCGCGGCTTTGATCGCGCGGGTGGCGCGGTTGACCAGATTGTCAGGGTTCCACGCTTCTTCGCAGTCCTGGGTTTTCAACGCGGCGTCAGTATAAGGAAACAGCGCCATCACCGGAATGCCGAGATCTGCGGCCTGTTCGGCCGCGCGGACCGCGTTATCGACGCTTAACCGCTCCACCCCCGGCATCGAGGCGACGGGTTCGCGGACATCGTCCCCATCGCGCACAAACACCGGCCAGATCAGATCACTGACGCCAAGGCTGTTTTCCGCCACCAGCGACCTGAGGGCGGAATTGCGGCGCAAACGGCGTGAACGGGCAAGCGGGAAGGGGGCAATGGTCGGGCGCATTTTGTCGCTCCTTGATGGCGATAACGGATGTTTGTGGCGAACTTGGCATGGCGGAATGCGGTTTCTCAAGACGTTTAGCTGTTTTCCTATGGAATTTCCCGCATCAATCGCTAGTGTGCGGCGAAATGCCGAAGACATAAGGGCCCAACCTTGGACTGGTATACAGGCGTCATTGAAGTTATCGACATGCGGTCCTTTACCTCGATCTGGTATTGGATCGTGGTTGCTGTTGTGTGGTCCTCGACCGCGCATTGGACGCTGGGCGTGCCGTTTGACGCGGTGACGCGGGCGCGCCGCAGTATGGGGGGCGTGGCCCAGGACGATCTGGAAACCCTGGTGCGGGTCAACGTCAATCGCCTGGTGCATATCATGGATGTGTCCGGCCCCTGGGCGGTTGGATTCGCCTTTTTCCTGCTGACAATTCTGGCCCTGCTGGGCTTTTGGTATAAGGTCGAGATCGCGCAGGCGGTTTTCCTGATCGTCGCGCCTTTGACGCTGGTGGCGCTGTTATCCGTGCGTTCGGCCCGGAAATTGCAAGCCAACGGCACCTATGGGCAGGCCCTGCGCAACCAACTGGCGCGGATGCGCTTTGTCAATCAGGTGATCGGGCTGATCGCGATTTTCATCACCGCGTTCTGGGGCA
>CAYXXQ010000048.1:5105-14239 GCA_964469075.1 uncultured Rhodobacter sp. | reverse complement strand
GCCGGGTTTGTGGCACTGGTTGCCGGCATCATGTGGGGTGCCAAATCGGGCGTGCAGTTCAGCCTGTCGCTGATTGCGTTGAAGGCACTGCCGGTTCTGATGCTAGGCGGCTTTACCTCAATCCCCGGTGCGATTGTTGGCGGTCTGATCGTGGGCGTTGGCGAGAAGCTGTTTGAATTTGCCATCGGTCCTATGATCGGCGGGGCCACGGAAAACTGGTTCGCCTATATGCTGGCGCTTCTGTTCCTGGTGTTCCGACCCCAGGGCCTGTTTGGCGAAAAAATAATCGAAAGGGTTTAGCCATGCTAAAAACCTGTTCCATCATGGCTGTCATTGGCTTTCTGGCTTTCTGGGCCTTCGGCTTCCTGGCCTTTACTGGTGATGCTTCGGAAACCCTGACGGTGTTTTACATTTTGCTGGCGTTTTCAGGGCTTGCCCTGGGGTCGTTCAGCTACCTGCGGCTGTGCCGCAATAACCTAAAATAATCAAAGGCGTATGATAGATGCTTTATCGCGAAGCCGGTGAGTTCAAGACAAGCTACTCCGATGACAGCCAGACCTTTCCGATCACATTTGACCGGTCTGTGTTTTACATCACTTTGATCATCGCCTTTGCGGTGGTGCCGTTTTTCGTGTCGTCATACATGGCCAATGCGGTGCTGGTGCCGTTTCTGATCTGGTCGATTGTGGCGATCGGGTTGAATATCCTGACCGGATATTGCGGCCAGGTCAGTCTGGGGACCGGCGGCTTCATGGCCGTGGGTGCTTATGCCTGTTACAAGCTGATGACGTCCTTTCCGGATCTTAACATCTTTTTCTCGGTGTTGCTGGCGGGTGTTGTAACCGCCTTTGTCGGAGTGCTGTTTGGCCTTCCCAGCCTGCGGATCAAAGGGTTCTACCTGGCGGTGGCGACGCTGGCGGCGCAGTTCTTCTTGGTGTGGCTGTTCAACAAGGTGCCGTGGTTTTACAACTATTCCGCATCGGGTCAGATCACCGCTCCGGAACGGACCTTGTTTGGCATCATCATCACCGGCCCCAACACGCTGCCTTGGGCGAAATACCTGTTCTGTCTGATGATTGTCGTCCTTGTGGCGCTGGTCGCCCGCAATCTGACGCGGGGCAATCTGGGCCGCAAATGGATGGCGATCCGTGACATGGATATCGCGGCGGAAATCATCGGGGTGAACCCGCTGACGGCCAAGCTGTCGGCGTTTGCGGTCTCGTCCTTTTTCATCGGGATTGGCGGCGCGCTGTTCTTTTCGGTCTATCTAGGGGCGGTTGAAGTGGGCGAGGCCTTTGGCATCAACCAGTCCTTCATTGCGCTGTTCATAATCATCATCGGCGGGCTCGGCTCAATCTTCGGCTCGTTTGTCGGGGCGGCGTTTATCGTGTTGATGCCGGTTCTGTTGAAGAACATCATGGTTGGTGTTCTGGAATGGCCGACGGATATTGCCGCGCATTTTGAGTTTATCATCGTCGGCGGCCTGATCGTCACGTTCCTGATCCTGGAGCCACACGGCCTTGCGCAGCTGTGGCGCGTGATCAAGGAAAAACTACGTCTTTGGCCTTTCCCACACTAGGGGCGGGTCACTTGCCCTGTGACCGGTTTCACGCCGGCGCATCAACAGTCGTAACCTAAGGGAGGATAACGACATGAAACTAACCAAACTGGCGGCAATCGCTGCTGTGGCCCTGACGGCCGCAAGCCCGGTGATGGCGGAACTTGTGTTCCCGTCACTGAGCTACCGGACCGGCGCATATGCGGTTGGGGGTATTCCCTTCGCCGATGGCTACGCCGACTACATGACTTTGGTGAACGAGCGTGATGGCGGCGTTGGCGGTGTTGCAACACGCATTCTGGAATGCGAGACCGGCTATAACACCGCAAAAGGCGTGGAATGTTATGAAGCCACCAAGGGCGAAGGCGCGCTGATCTATCAACCGCTGTCCACAGGCATCACCTATCAGCTGATCCCAAAAGCTTCGGCTGACGGTATCCCTGTACACTCGATGGGGTATGGCCGGACGTCTGCTGCAAACGGCAAAGTGTTCAACTGGATCTTCAACTATCCGGCAAACTACTGGACAGGTGCATCGGCTGCGATCAACTATTTCAACGCTGAAGATGGTGGTCTGTCAGGCAAGAAAGTCGCGCTGGTCTATCACAACTCAGGCTACGGCAAAGAGCCGATCCGCACCCTGGAAGAGCTGTCCAAGAAGCACGGTTATGAACTGATGCTGGTGCCGGTTGACCATCCGGGCCAAGAGCAGAAATCGCAATGGCTGCAAATCCGCCAGCAAAAGCCAGACTATGTTCTGCTTTGGGGCTGGGGCGTGATGAACCAGGTTGCCATTCAGGAAGCCGCAAACATCCGTTTCCCGATGGAAAACATGATGGGTATCTGGTGGTCCGGTGCTGAAGCTGACGTTATCCCGGCAGGCGAAGCCTCGAACGGGTATAAAGCGCTGGCTTTGACCGGTGTTGGCAACGACTATCCGGTGTTTGCCGACATCCAGAAATATGTTGTTGATGCTGGCAAAGCTGCTGGTGCTGGCGATCAGATCGGCACGGTTCCTTACAACCGTGGCATCTACGCAGCGATGCTTGCTGTTGAGGCTGTTAAGGTTGCGCAAGCAATGCACAGCACTGCGGACATCACACCTGCAATGATGCGCGACGGCATGGAGAATCTCAATATTGACGAGGCTCTGATGACAGCGCTTGGCATGCCGAACTTCGGTCCGACGTTCAGTGTTTCCTGTGAAAACCACGGTGGACCTGGCCTTGCGTCGGTTACGCAGTGGGATGCAGCAGCGGGCAAATGGAACGTGATTGCACCTTTCGCTGCCCCTGACATGGATGTGATCGGGCCACTGATCGCAGAAGATTCGGCAGCTTTCGCCGCAGAAAACAACATTACACCTGCGTGCAAATAAGCCTTTCTAGCAAGACCTTCCGGCGCGGGCCATCGCGTCCGCGCCGGGAACCACCCCTGATACAGTGAAGTGACGACGATGCTGGACACCGGAAAAACCGAAGAGACCTTGCTTGAGGTCAACAATATCGAGGTGATCTACAATCACGTGATCCTTGTGCTGAAAGGTGTCAGCCTGACCGTCCCCAAGGGCGGGATTACCGCGCTGCTGGGCGGCAACGGGGCCGGCAAGACCACGACGCTGAAAGCGATTTCAAACCTGCTGCATTCAGAACGCGGCGAGGTGACCAAAGGCTCGATCACGTATCGCGGCAATTCGGTTGCCGAACTTAACCCGGCCGAGATGGTCAATCGCGGTGTCATCCAAGTGATGGAAGGCCGTCATTGTTTTGAACATTTAACGGTCGAAGAAAACCTGATGACCGGGGCCTATACGCGCAAAGATGGCAAAGCCGCGATCAATGATGCGCTTGAAATGGTCTATACCTATTTTCCGCGCCTGAAAGAGCGGCGCAAATCCCAGGCTGGGTACACATCGGGCGGCGAACAACAGATGGTTGCGATCGGCCGCGCATTGATGTCCAAGCCTGAAACCATCCTGCTGGACGAACCCTCGATGGGCTTGGCACCGCAACTGGTGGAAGAGATTTTTGCCATCGTCAAAGACCTCAACGAAAAGGAAGGCGTGTCCTTCCTGCTGGCCGAACAGAACACCAATGTGGCGCTTCGGTTCGCGCATTACGGCTATATCCTGGAAAGCGGGCGCGTCGTTATGGATGGCCCAGCCGCCGAATTGCGCGAGAACCCGGATGTGAAAGAATTTTACCTGGGCGTGTCGGATGAAGGGCGCAAATCCTTCCGCGACGTCCGGTCCTACCGCCGCCGGAAACGCTGGCTTAGCTAATGACGACGCCGCGAGTTTTGTGCCGGACACCTACTCCGGGCAAGACCGGTGTGACCAGAATTCCGGAATGGAAATTTGATCTGGTCCGGGCGGCGATACTGGAAGACCTGAAAGATGGGGCGGTGCGCTTTTCCGAGTTGCCCGACAGGATTGCTCTGCGCCTGACAGATGAAGACCGCCAAAAGCTGGGTAGCCTTGGCTGGCATGTAACGACGGTGAAACTGGAAATGGAAACGCGCGGCGAGATTAAACGGCTGAAGGGGCAGGGGCCCCAGCTTTTGGCGCTGGGGAGCCCTTAAGATGTCAGCCGTTTTCAGATTTCATCTCGGCAATCCGTTCCAGCGCTGCTTCGCGGGTGTTGCGGATGTTTGGACGGAAATCCTGGCTTTCGGCGCGCAGGCGGATCTCCTGCTCGGTTTCCGAACCGGGGGCGTATCTGACCGAGCCGAGGCCGAACTCGATATTCAGCCGCTTGCCTCGTTGCGCATATTGCACCCAAGCCTCGGGATGGATCCGGCAGTCGGTGTAGTTGACCAGGAAATACCACTTGCGACCGGTCTCGCCGATGCGGTCCTCAATGAAGTCATAGAAGTTATTGACGTCCAGCGAATGCGCGAAAGTCACGTCGGAAAAATCGACATCCATCACCTCAAGCGCGTCTTCAAAGCTGATCCTGCGGCCAAAATCGTCGGCATCAAGGTTGGGGGTATGCACGATCTTGGCAAGGCGCTTGGACGGCAGGCCTTTCAGGCGTTCAAGGGCTGCATCGCGGTCGGCAAACAGGTTGGCGTCAAACGCCTCGGTCTCGGATTGCCGGTCGATTTCAGCCTTGGTTTCCTCGGACGGGTCAAACCGGACCGAGCCTTGCGAATGTGCCAGGTTCAGGGTTTTACCGCGTTGGGAAAAGGCGAACCAGGCGCCGGGATCAATACGGGTGTTGTGGTAGTTGACCAGAAAATACCACCACTGCTCACCAGTCTCAGCGATCCGCTTTTCGACAAGATCATAGAAAGTGTTGACGTCCTTGGACGTCTTGAAACGGTAGTCAGAAAAATCGACATTCATGACCTCAAGGTCAATGTCAAACGTAATACGGGCGTCCAGGGCTTTCGCCATACAGAAATCCTTTCGCCAAAAAACAGCGTTTTCCCCCCCGGATTTCTCAGGCGGTTTAGCGGTTTCACCCCCTGCATACCAACGCATACTAATCGCCTGCGAGATTCTGTCGCAGTGGCGCAATAGAAGAAAAGGTAAGACACGATGGGTCACTATTATGACAAGCTTGAAACCCGCTCTGCCGATCAGCGGGCAGCGGATCTTGCGGCTTTATTGCCAGCCCTAATCCGCCACGCCCGCGACAAGGCCCCAGGCGTCGCCGCGATGCTGGCGGATGTCGATGAAACCCAGATCACCAGCCGCGACGCCCTGGCCAAATTGCCGGTGCTGCGCAAGTCGACCCTGGGCAAATCACAGGCGATCAGCGCGCCTTTCGGGGGCTTCACAACGATGGCCGCCAATGGGTTTGAGCATGTGTTCCAATCCCCCGGCCCGATTTATGAGCCGGGCCGCACCACCCATGACTGGTGGCGCGCCGGGCGGCTGCTGTATGCTTGTGGCATCGGCAAAGGCGATATCGTGCAGAACTGTTTTTCCTATCACATGACGCCTGCGGGCATGATGTTTGAAAGCGGTGCGCGCGCGGTCGGGGCAACAGTGTTTCCGGCAGGCACCGGCCATACCGAATTGCAGGTCCGGGCCGCTGCCGATCTTGGGGTCACAGCTTATGCCGGCACGCCTGACTACCTGAAAATCATTCTTGATCGGGCCGACGAAATGGATGTCGATCTTAGCCGGATCACCAAAGCCTCGGTCGGGGGTGGGGCGTTGTTTCCCTCCCTTCGGGCCGAATATGCTGATCGCGGCATTCAGTGCCTGCAATCTTATGGCACCGCCGATCTGGGCATGATCGCTTATGAAACCCCGGCGCTGGAAGGCATGATCGTTGACGAAGGCGTGATTGTCGAAATCGTCACCCCCGGCACCGGCATCCCGGTGGCCGACGGTGATGTCGGTGAGGTTGTCGTCACAACCCTGAACCAGGATTATCCGCTGATCCGTTTCGCAACCGGTGATCTGTCTGCCGTGCTGCAAGGCGAAAGCCCTTGTGGGCGGACCAACATGCGGATCAAAGGTTGGATGGGGCGGGCCGATCAGACCACCAAAATCAAGGGCATGTTTGTGCGCCCCGAACAGGTCGCAGCGCTGGTCGCCAAGCATTCAGAGGTTGGCAAAGCCCGGATCATCGCCACACGCGACGGTGAAAAGGACATGATGACGGTCAAGCTGGAAGCGACCGGCACCGACGCGGATGCGTTTGAAAAAACCGTGCTTGAGACCCTGAAGCTGAAAGGCAAGATCGAGATCGTTGCCCCAGGGGCCCTGCCCAATGACGGTATCGTTATTGATGATCAGCGGAAATACGACTGATCGTTTGCGGGTTATCTGATCCAGCTAGAAATAACTTGAAGCCCGCCCGAAAATGGCGGGTTTTTCGCAGCTGGCCCGGACGTAGGCGGGCGTTTGCACCCTCGTGTGACGGGCCTTGCATCCGGCTGGGCAGTTTGACACTGTGCCGCCAAATTCCCGATCTTTGACAGGAGCATCAGATGCTGGACAAGCGTAAATTCTACATCAACGGCCAATGGGTCGCGCCCGAAACTGCCCACGATCACGAGGTGATCAATCCGTCGACCGAAGAATCCTGCGCGGTGATTTCGCTGGGGTCGGCCGCTGACACCGACAAGGCTGCCGCCGCCGCCCGGGCCGCGTTTGAGCCCTGGATGAACACCCCAAAGGCCGAGCGACTGGCGTTGCTGGAAAAGCTGTTGGAAGTCTACAACCGTCGTGCCGACGACATGGCCGAGGCGATCAGCCTGGAAATGGGCGCGCCGATTGATATGTCAAAGCAGCAGCAGGTCACGACCGGCGCTTTTCATATCAAGACGTTCATCGAAACCTTCAAGGATTTCCAGTTTGACCGCATGCTGGGCGATCACGCCCCGCTTGACCGGATTTTGATGGAGCCGATCGGCGTTGTCGGCATGATCACACCCTGGAACTGGCCGATGAACCAGATTGCCTTGAAGGTGATCCCGGCGATGGCGACGGGTTGTACGATGATCCTGAAACCTTCGGAAATCGCGCCGCTGTCTGGTTTGCTATTTGCAGAAATCGTCGATGAAGCCGGGTTCCCGGCGGGCGTTTTCAACCTGATCAATGGCGACGGTCCTGGGGTTGGCACGCAATTGTCTGGTCATGCCGAGGTTGACATGATCTCGTTCACTGGATCGACCCGGGCGGGCATTGCCATTCAGAAAAACGCGGCGGATACGAACAAACGGGTCAGCCTGGAGCTTGGGGGAAAAGGCGCCAACCTGGTGTTTGCCGATGCCGATGAAAAGGCCGTAAAACGCGGTGTTCTGCGCTGCATGAACAACACCGGTCAGTCCTGTAACGCACCGACGCGGATGTTGGTCGAGGCCTCGATCTACGATCAAGCGGTGGAAATTGCCGCAGAGGCCGCGAACAAGATCACGGTAGGTCCGGCTTCGGAACAAGGCCGGCATATCGGCCCGGTCGTGTCTGAAGCACAATATAACAAGATCCAGGGTCTGATCGAAAAGGGCATTGATGAAGGCGCGCGCCTTGTTGCCGGTGGTTTGGGTCGCCCGGAAGGCGTCAACCGCGGCTATTTCGTGCGCCCGACGGTGTTTGCGGATGTAAACAACCAGATGACCATCGCGCGGGAAGAGATTTTTGGCCCGGTCCTGTCGATCATCACGTTTGGGTCTGAAGAAGAAGCCATCGAAATCGCCAATGACACGCCTTACGGTCTGACGGACTACGTCCAGACCCAGGATGCGGAAAAGGCCAGCCGGGTTGCACGGCGTCTGCGCGCGGGCATGGTCGAAATGAACGGCTATTCCCGGTCGGCAGGGGCACCGTTTGGCGGCTACAAACAGTCCGGCAACGGCCGCGAAGGCGGGATTTGGGGGCTTGAGGATTTCCTTGAGGTCAAATCCGTCTCAGGCTGGGCTGCTGAATAGCACAAGCTTTCCCCCCGGCGTTAACCACGTCGGGGAAAAAGCGACCACCGCTTAGCGGCGCTTAATGTGAAACCGCTGCCAGCAAACTGGCATTGCCGCCCGAGGCGGTGGTGTCGATGCAGACATGCCGTTCCAGACGACACCGCGCGGCCAGATCCTGTTCCGCCGCCAGCCCGATCAACGCGCCTGCGCGCTTCGCCAGGGCCACGCGTGCGGTGCGCAAATCACTTGCATCCGACCAAAGCGCCGCCAAGTCAAAGCCTGACAGGTCTGCCAACGCGTTGCGATCAAGCAGTCCGGCAATCCCGTTATCGCCGCGATAACCTTCGGCCACGACCACCGGAACGCAGCCGTTTTCTTGTGCGGTTTTGGCTTGGGCCACGGCCTGTTCAGCGGTAGGGCCAAGGCACAAAACCACACCACGCCCGTATTCAGACAATCGGTTGCTTTCCCCGGTTGGCCCCGGCAAATCAATCGTGCCAAGCTTGGCGGTCTTCCGGCTGGCAACGGTATCAAGCAAAGCCTGCGCCGTTTTTTGATCGACCGAAGGTGCACCCAACGGCGTCGCAATCTGGGCGTTCCAGCGTTTGAACCGCGCGACATAGTTTGGCCCGCCGGCCTTTGGCCCAGTGCCCGACAGCCCCTCCCCCCCAAAAGGTTGGGAGCCGACGATGGCGCCGATCTGGTTGCGGTTGATGTAGATATTACCGGCCTTCAATTGGCTGGTGATCTGTTCAACCCGATCATCTATCCGCGAATGCATGCCAAATGTCAGGCCAAACCCGGTCTCGTTGATCGCCGCTATCACATCGTCGATTTCATCGGCCTTGAAGGTCGCGACATGCATGACCGGGCCGAATACCTCGAACTTCAGATCGGCGATGCCGGTGACCTTGATTACGGCAGGGGACACAAATGTGCCCTCCGGCGGGGTTTGCAGCTGTTTCAACACGCGGCTTTCTTTGGCGGCGGTTTGGATATGGGCGTTGATCGCGGCCTGCGCTGTGACGTTGATCACCGGGCCGATATCGGTTTCCAGCGACCAGGGGTTGCCGATCACAAGCTCGTCCATCGCGCCAAACAGCATGTTCAAAAACGGCTCGGCAATGTCTTCTTGGAGATAGAGCATCCGCAGGGCCGAACAGCGCTGGCCCGCCGATTGAAAGGCCGAGGCGATGATATCCCGGAT